>PMLH01000540.1 GCA_003159055.1 Myxococcales bacterium | reverse complement strand
CATCGCCATCGAGCACGCGCCCGCTAAGAGCCCCGCGACGCCGGTGAGCAGCAGTGTGTGCGTGTCGACGGTCGCGCCAGCGACGCCCATCACCAGACTGAGGTTCGAGGAAAGTCCGTCGTTCGAGCCGAGCACCGCCGCGCGCAAGGCGTTGCCGCCCAAGCGGCGATGGCCCTTCTCGGTGCGCGAGAAGCTGGCGGCGCCGAGGCCGGTCTTGGCCAAGATGGACCGCAACACGCGCGCGTGCGCGTGCTCTTCGCTGGTCATGCTGGTCGCCGCAGTTTCCTTCTGCGGAACGTAGTCGTCGCGCGCTTCGTATTCGTTCGAGGCCACGGTTTCCAGCACCGACTTCGCGCCCCAGCGCCTCGCGCAGAAGATCAGGACGCGGGCGCGCCAACTCGGCTTGCGCGGTCCTGGGTCGCGCCCAGATGCGCGCAGACGCATTTCCCAAAAGTCGACGTGCTTGCTCTCTATTTCTGCCAGACTCTCGTACACGCGGGCGGTGGCCTTGTCCGGCTCGTGGGCAGCCATCGCCAGGTACTGAAGCGTGCTGTCCACCTCGGCCTGTCGGTTGGCAAGGTAGCGCTGAATGTCGGCAGAGCTCACGGCTTGTTCCCTTTGTTCGCCACGGTTTCTTGCTCTCGGGGCTCGCGCAGGTCGAACAGCTCTTCGATGGCGGCGAGTAGAAGGTCGGTGTGCCAGTCGCCGAAGTTGTCGTCTTTCGCCCAAGCACGCAGGCGTTCGGTGGGGGCGTGCAGGGTCTTTTCGACCGCGGCGGCGAGGGCCTTTTGCAGGGATTCTTTCTGCTTGTCGTCGAGCGGGCTGCGGTGCCCGCGCAGGCTGTGCTGAAGCTCGGTTTCCAGGGTGCTGCGGAATCGGTCGCGCAAGGCAACCAAGGTCGGGGTGATGCGTTCGGCATGGGCGCGACGGAGAAACTGGTCGGCCTCTTCGCTGACGATGGCCGCTGCCTTCTCGGCCTCGCGGTGTCGGTCAGCCAGCGCCGCGTCGGCGACCTTCGACAGATCGTCGACGTTGTACAGGAACACGCCGTCGAGCTTGGCAATGCGCGGATCGATGTCGCGCGGTACGGCCAAGTCGACCAGGAACAAATTGCGGCCGTGACGCTGGCGCCGGGTGTGGGTGAATTGGTCCAGGGTCACCACGTAGCCGGGCGCGCTGGTACTGCTGACCACGATGTCCGCCTCGACCAGCAGGGCAGGGAAGTCGTCCCAAGATCGCGCCTGCGCGCCCAGCCTTTGAGCGACTTCACGCGCGCGTTCGTGGGTCCGTCCGACCACCAGGACCTCCGCCCCTGCCTTGCCAAGCAGGGTGGCGACCAGCGTCGCCATTTCTCCCGTGCCCACCAGCACGACCTTGTGCCCGGCGAGTTGGCTGAAAATTTCGCGGGCCAGATCGACGGCGACCGTGGGAATGCTGACTTGCCCGGTCCCCAAGCTGGTCTCGCTGCGAACGCGCTTGGCGACGCGGAAGGCATGCTCGAAGGTTCGGTTCAGCCATGGTCCGACGGCACTGGCCGCGCGGGCGCACGTGTACGCGTCCTTGAGCTGCCCCAAAATTTGCGGTTCGCCCACGACCAGCGAATCCAGCGAGCTTGCTACGCGAAACAGGTGTTCGATGCCGGCGCGATCGTCGCGCAGGTAGAGGTGCGGACGTACGCTCGGCGCGCGAGACTCAAGCTCGTCGACAATGCGAGCGCCGAGGGCGGCCGCCGTTTCTCCGCCGTCCGGTTGCGCCGCCGCAATCACCTCGACGCGGTTGCAGGTGCTGAGCAGCACGAGCTCGCTGGCGTGGGTTCGCTGCTTGATCTCCGCCAGTCGTGCGGGAAGCTCGGCCGGGGGAATGGCCAGTCGCTCCCGGACCTCGACCGGCGCGCTACGGTGTGAAAGCCCGACGACGACGATCAAAGGCCATCCCCCAAGATCGCGCGCCCGACATAAAGCGCGATGATGGCGAAGATCCCGATGGCGCCGATCAGCGTGGCGAGGGCAGGGCGGCGGCCCCGCCATCGGGCAAACTGCCGCAACGCCAACACCGCCAGCAGCAGCAGCCAGCTGGCGATGGAAAGCGCGGCGCGGAGCTTGACCCCTGCGGTGACCACCTCTGCCTGTTTGATAACCAGCCGGCCGGTCAACATGCCGATGGTCAAGAGCGGCAAGCCAATCCAGAGCAGGCGGTGCAGGACCGCATCGAGCGATTCCAGCGGCGGGAGCTTGGTGCCCTGGCCGAGAACGTGAAGACGTCGGAGGCGGCTTTCGTTCCACAGGTAGAACGCAGCGGCGCAGCCGGCGACCAGCAGGACGCCGCCTCCGAGGAGGTTCGACGTGATGTGAATCGCCATCAGCCAGCGGTCGTTCGGCTCGGGTGGGCGCCCAGCCATCGAACGCGCGGTCACCAGGAAGACCGCGGCCGAAGCTGCGACGAAACCGCCCAGGGCTTCCAGGCGGCGGCCTCGGCTGAGCACGGCGTAGGTCACCACGCCGACGAGCGAGACGATGCCCAAGGCCGTGTGTAGCGAGTACACCGGGCAGCGTCGGTCGATGACGGCAAAGACGATCAGATAGACGAGCTGAAGCGCGGCCCCCAGCTCAAGCAAGCGAGCCGGCCACTTGGGGCCGAACTGCGTGATGGGCCGCTGCCGCACCAGGGCCAAGAAAAGAAGACAGGCGGCGACGTAGCTGCCGCCGCTGAGGAGGAAGGATGACCAAAGGATTGCGCTCATGGCTGACCGCGGATGGCCGAAACCTTACCACCAAGTGGCAGAGTCACCAGAGGGGAGCGGCGCCACGTTCTCAGAAGATCCAAACCGTGCCGGCGATGGTCAGGAAACCGAGGGTGGTGTAGCCGACAATTTGGTGGGTGCGCGCCATGGTACGCAGGTTGTGCGGATTGCCGGCGTCGGCTTGGTGGGTGGTGATCCAGCCGAGGACCCCCTCGGTGACCATGCCCAAGGTGGCACCGATGACGGCAACGCGGTGGATGAATCCGGTGTCCAGGTGCAGGGGCTTCTTGTAGGGCGTCGGTGCGAAAATGGAGAAAGTCGCAGCGGCGGCGAAGAGCGTGCTGGTGGAGATGACCAGGGCACGGTGGGGCGTCTGCCACGTGTTGTGGCCGCCACCGCCGTAGAGCTCGTTGTAGTTCAGCTGGCCGACGGTGACGGTTGCGACCATCGACAGCCAGGTCAAAATCCCCAGCACTTGGTGGGTTTTGAGCATCCAGCGGCGGGTCTGCGCCTTGGCTGCCAGGTCGTCCGCCTCACCGACATTTCCCGCATCGGTCTTGCTTTCGCCAGCCGCGCCCGGCTGGCCGCCGAAGAAATCGAAGTCGAGGGGAGGTTTCTGTGCTTCGCCCTCGGTCGCGGCGGGCTTTTCGGCCGCCGTGGGCTTCCCTCCGGACGCTCTGGCGGAATCGTCCTCGCTCGGCTCGGCGCCGCTTTCCTCTGCCGGGCTGGCATGGTGCGCTTTCTTTTTGGCCGCACTCGCTGGATTGGAAAGAACGACGATCAGAGAGAACGACATCAAGACGGGCAGCAGCTTCATGGGCACTCATCCCAAAGGTGTGAGGAGGTGGGCGGTCCAAGCACCAAGAACACGCGAACAGTCTGACACGATCACAATTGTGTCGCCAAGCCAATGCAAGCTGAAACGTCGTTGCCTGATTTCGGCCTTCCGGTTCCACTATAAAAATGACCGGGACGACTTCGCATCCAAGTTGAATAGAGGAGGTTCGCGGTCGGACTTCGAGCCAAATACGCGGCAACATCCCGTCGACGTTCCGCACGCGAAGTGCTAAAGTCCCGCCCAGCATCGTGGAACATTGGCCAGAAATCGGAGTGGAGCGATGAGATGTTTGACTCTTCTTGCAATCGTGGCCGCGGTTGCCTCCTGTCACTATTCCTCGCCGGATCTGACCTACGTGCCCGACAATCCCGGCTACCAGGAAGACGTTCACCCGCTGTTCTCCGACCACTGCCTGGTGTGCCACAGCCATCCTGCAGACCGCGGCGCCCCCAACAGCTTTCGCTTGGACGTGTATGACGACACCGACGGAATCTCCGGTGCGTACAACAACGGCGAGATTGCGCTCGGCGATATCAAGAGTAGGCGCATGCCTCCCGCGGCCCGGGGCCAGTCGTGCGCCGTTGCCGATCCGTCATGCGAGGGCGTCGGCCCTAATGGCATCCTCATGCTGCAGCGGTGGATCGACAACGGCAAGCCGAAGACGCGGCCGTAGCGCCTATCACGCCAATGCCCAGGTCGACACTTCTCGCCGCGCTTGTCACGCTGGTCGCGTGTTGCGGCGACACGTCCTCACCGGCCTCTCGGTTGCCGGCCAGCGATGAGATCGACGGGTGGACCCTGGTCGGGGCACCGGCGGTGATCGCCAGCGACACCGCTCTGTACAACCAAATTGATGGCGGCGCTCCGAAGTACCTCGATCGGGGCTGGAAGAGCGGTGCCTACGCCACCTACCAGCGGGGTGCGAGCAGCCTCCAGGTCGCCGTTCACGATATGGGGACTTCGGACAACGCGGAATCGATCTTCCAGCTCGACCTCCCGGTATCCCGCGTGCAGATCGACAACCTAGCCAACACGGCCGTCGACACGACCTTGCCGACAGCGTACTTTGCCGAGGCCTTCGCCGGCCAGTACTACATCGAGATCTCGGTTGACGACCGATCGGATGCGGCGCTCACCGACCTGGAGAGATTCGTCCGGGCGACGATGAGCCGATGACGGCCTTCAGATCGACGAAAGCGAGAAGCCGTTGATGGTTCGGACATGCCTCGGTCTGCCTGTAAAGCGGCACCTTCGGCGGGCGGACCCGTGCCTAGCGGTGGCGCTGGTCACCGGCGCCTGCTCGGGGATCGGCCGCGCGTTCGCGCTGCGGCTGGGTGAGCTCGGCTATGAATTGATCCTCGTCAGCAATCGGCCGACGGAGCTTTCGGCCACGGCGCAGGAGATCCGCACGCTGCACGGTGTGGCTGTGCATACCCTGGCATGGGATCTCGCCCGGCCCGACGCCGCCCTGGAGATCTACGGCGAGGTCCAGGGCAAAGGTCTGGCGGTCGACATCCTCGTCAGCAATGCGGGCATCTTCTTCTTCGGCGAGGCCGTGGATGCCTCGCCCGAGCGGGCGAAGGCGATGCTACAACTGCATGTGGTCACGCCGTCCCTGCTCTGCACGCACTTTGGCCGCGACATGCGCAAGCGCGGTCGTGGCCACATTCTGGTTGTGTCGAGCATTTCGGCCTGGCGCGATTTTCCCGGCATCGCCTATTACGGCGCCAGCAAGAAGTACCTGCGCGGCTTCGCGCGGTCGCTGCGCAGCGAGCTTGGCGTCTATGGCGTGAACGTCACGTGTCTGATGCCTGGCCCGACGGCCACCAACCTGTACGATACCGATGTCGTGCCGGTCGAACGGGCCAAGCGGCTTGGCGTGATGATGGATCCGGCCACCGTCGCCGACGCCGGTCTGCGCGCCATGTTCGCGGGACGCGCGGAACACATCCCGGGGTGGCTCTCGCGTGCGATGGCTTGGCTGTCGGTCGTGGTTCCACAGTGGATGATCGACCTTCTGCGCCGGCGTGCGCCGTGGCTGCCCAAGCGCGGCGACGGGCCGACCAAGGACGTGCCGTGAGCGGCGCCTTTTTACCGTTCAAGCTGGCCGGACTTTCGCTGCGCAACCGAGTTATCAAGACCGCCACGTTCGAGGGCATGAGCCCACATGGCTGCGTCAGTGACCGTCTCATCGAGCATCACCGTGCGCTCGCGGAAGGTGGCGTGGGGATGACCACGGGCGCGTATTGCTCGGTCACCCCCGACGGGCGAACGTTTCGCGACCAGCTTTACATGCGCCCCGAGGTGATTGCGGACCTGCGCAGGTTGACCGATGCCGTGCACGCAGCCGGTGCGGCGGCGTCCATTCAACTCGGCCATTGTGGGGGCTTTTGCAACAACCGCGATCTGGTTCGGAAGCGGCCGCTCGGTCCTTCGCGTGCGCTCAACTTGCTCGGCGCGCTCAGCGGGCGCGTGCTCGCCGATGCGATGACCGAAGCCGACATTGACGAGGTGACGGCGGCTTTCGTGCGTGCGGCCCGGTTGGCCCGGGAGGCGGGTTTCGATGCCGTCGAGTTGCACCTGGGACACGGCTACCTGCTGAGCCAGTTCTTGAGCCCAGGCACGAATCGGCGGCGCGACCGCTTCGGCGGCTCGCTGGAAAGCCGGGCACGATTCCCCCTGGCCGTGGTCGAGCAAGTGCGCGCGGCTTTGCCGGCGGCGATGCCGGTGCTTGCCAAGGTCAACCTGCGCGACGGCTACCGCGGTGGCCTGGAGCTGGATGAGAGCGTTGCGGTTGCGCGCATGCTGGAGGCCTGCGGCGCGGACGCGCTGGTGCTGTCGGGCGGCTTCGTCAGTCGGGCGCCTTTCTACCTGTTCCGCGGCGAGCGTCCGTTGCGCCAGATGATTGCCGTCGAGAAGAGTCTCACGCAAAAACTGGCGCTGGCCATGTTCGGGCCCGTGGTCATGCGCAAACACGCCTTCGAGCCCCTCTACTTTCTGCCCATGGCACGTGAAATCCGAGGCGCGGTTCGTATGCCGCTGGTTCTGCTCGGCGGGATTAAATCGCTGGACGACATCGACACGGCCATGCGCGCGGGCTTCGAGTTGGTCGCCATGGGGCGCGCCCTGATTCACGATCCGCAACTGATCGCGAGCTACGCCGCTGGCGTGACCCGCGACAGCGGTTGCGTCCCCTGCAACCAATGCGTTGCCGAGATGGATCGCGAGGGTGGCGTGTGCTGCGCCAAGGTGCCCGCCCAACTTGCTGCGCGCGAGGCGTTGGTCCGCAAGGTGCGTCTGTAGCGACGCCAGCTCAGCGCGGGTTGAAAGTGTCCGGGCGTTGCGCCGGCTATCCGGGCTTGATTCCTGGCGTGCGAGGACGGAAAGTCAGGGGATGGATTTCCAGGAACTGATCCGCGTGCGACGAAGCATTCGCGGCTACAAGCCCGACTCGATTGCCGACGACGTCCTCCACCGTGTGCTCGGCGCGGGCAGGATCGCGCCGACCGCAGCGAATCTGCAGCCTTTCCATCTGATCCTGGTGACCGACGCGGACGTGCGAGCGCGCATGAAGGCGGTCTACGCCCGCGAGTGGTTCTACACCGCACCCGCGATTTTGGTCGGTTGTGCCGAGCCGGCCAAGGCCTGGAAACGCAGCGACGGTATCAACGCGGCCGAGGTGGATCTGGCGATCGTCCTGGATCACATCATTCTGGCCGCGACCGAGGAGGGCTTGGGCACGTGCTGGGTGCTCGCCTTCGATGAGGCCAAGGCGAAGGAGATCCTTGGCGTCCCGGCCGACGTTCGCGTGATTGCCATGACGCCGCTTGGATATCCGAACGCCGAGCCCCGTCCGTTCGCTCGCAAGCGCATCGAGGATCTCCTGCACAAAGATCGTTGGTAGCGGCCGCCAGCAGCGAAAACCGCACCAGACACTGCGAATTCCGCACGCGCGCGCGCAAGCAAACGCCGAAATAGCGCTGGTTGCGACGGCACGAAGCTTGCTTAGACATAGGCCGCAACCCGATCCACAAAGACGAGATTCATGACGAACCATCCAATGTCAAAGCAAGCACAGGTCGGCCTTCGCTTGGCCGCCGTGAGAAGGCGCCAGCGACAAGCTGTCGAGGCACGCGTCGGTCACCTGGGCCTATCCAGCCAGCAATTCTGGGTCCTCGATGCCATTCTTCAACGTGGCGAATGCGCTTTGAGCGATATTCTATCGACGCTGCCCATGGACCAACCGACGACGTCTCGCGTGCTCGCGGCCTTGCAGGAACGGCGGCTGGTCGAAACCGAAAGCGACAGCAGCGATCGGCGTCGTCGCTGCGTGCGCCTGACCTCGCAGGGCAAGCGCTTGGCCGAGCATTGCGCGACCATCGCCACGCAGATTCGCAAGGCGCTTCTGGTTGGCTTCACCGGCGCCGAAATCGCGAGCTTGAGTGACTGCCTGGCGCGGATGGTGGCGAATCTCGACCGACTCGATGTCGTCGCGCCGCCGGAGTCGGCGAAAAGCAACGGTAAGGCATTGGCGAAGAAGCGTACCAGTGGTAGCTACCAGGCCAGATCATGAGCTGGCTTGCATCCAAGAAGTTCTGGGCTGTCCTGATTGTCGTCGCCGCGGGTGCTGGTGGTGTCAGCGTCGTGGTCAAGCGTCGTGCGGCCAAGCCACTGGTCCAGTGGGAAACGACTGCCGTCGACCGCGGGCGCATCGTCGCACGCGTGACCGCCACGGGGACCCTGTCCGCGCTGGTCACCGTGCAAGTGGGCAGCCAGGTCTCGGGGCGGGTTCAACAACTGCTTGTCGACTTCAACTCACCGGTGAAGAAAGGTCAGCTCATCGCGAAGATCGATCCTCAGCTCTTCCAGGCCTCGCTCGAACAGGCGCGCGCGAACTATGCCTCTGCCGAAGGAAATCTGCTGAAAGCCAAGGTGCAGGCCGATCAAGCCGAAATCGATTTCAAACGCCAGGCAAACCTTGCCGAGCGCAAGCTGATCGCGCCCGCTGACTACGACACCGCCAAGTCGAACCTCGCCGCCGCCAAGGCCCAGATCGCAGTCAATGTGGGCAACCTGCAACAGGCCAAGGCCGCGCTCAACCAAGCGCGGGTGAATCTGGCCTACACCAAGATCATTTCGCCCACGGACGGGGTCGTCATTTCCCGCAGCGTCGACGTGGGCCAGACCGTGGCGGCGTCGCTTTCGGCGCCGACGATTTTCGTGATTGCGGAAGACTTGCGCAAGATGCAGGTCGACACCAGCGTGGCCGAGGCTGACGTGGGCAAATTGACCTCCGGCATGGATGCGACGTTTGTGGTCGACGCCTTTCCGGGCGAGCGATTCAAGGGCAAGGTTCGCCAGATCCGCAATGCCGCGCAGACCCTGCAAAACGTCGTCACCTACGACGCAGTCATCGACGTCGACAATTCCGAGTTGAAGTTGCGACCAGGAATGACGGCCAATGTGAATTTCATTTTCGCCAACCGCGACAACGTCCTACGCGTCCCGAACGCAGCGTTGCGTTTTCGCGCCAGTCCGGACCTTCTGGCCATGCTCAAGATCGACAGCAAGCGCGGGCGTGGCGGAGATGAAGCGTCAGCCAGCGGCAGTGCCTTGGCCGCGACCGATTCGAAGCCCTCGGGCGGTGCGGGGCGGCAGCGCGGGCCGAGCATGGGCGGTGCGGGCAAAGCCGACGAGACGCCGGATCGCAAGTCGGTCTGGGTGCTTAACCAAAGCGTGCCCAGCTCGATTCGCATCAAGGTTGGCGCCAGCGACGGCACGAAGACCGAGGTCATCGAGGGGCCGCTGGCGGAAGGGGATCTGGTGATCACCGACGCCACGTTCACCGCCAGCAGCGCCAAGCCAGGCCTGCCGGGAATGCCCGCGCCGCCGCCTTCGGGTCGGGGCGGCCCGCCGCGACCATTCTAGGAATCAGCCATGGCAGCCCCGCTTATTGAGGTCGAGCACATCGCCAAGGTGTACCGCATGGGCGATGTCGAGGTGCACGCCCTGCGCGATGTCTCGCTTACCATTACCGAGGGAGAATCGGTCGCCATCATGGGGCCGTCGGGATCGGGCAAGTCGACGCTGATGAANNTGCCCTTGAGAATGTCGAGCTGCCTCTGCTCTACGCCGGCCTTTCCGGGCGCGAGCGGCACAAGCGTGCACGAGAAGCCCTCGAACGCGTGGGGCTCGCCGACCGTGCCCACCATCATTCGAACCAGATGTCGGGTGGTCAGCAACAACGCGTGGCCGTCGCGCGTGCGCTGGTCACGCGGCCCCATCTGATAGTTGCCGACGAACCGACGGGGAACCNNCGTCGAGATCATGGCGCTGTTTCAAGAGCTCGGCCGCAGCGGCATCACGCTTCTCTTGGTCACCCACGAACCGGATATCGCACGCTATGCCTCGCGCGTGGTGGTCATGCGCGACGGGCTTGTGCAAACCGACCGGCGGCAGGTGCCGCTGGTGGCCGACCCTGGCGCAGCCGCCGCCGAGGCTGTCGCAGCGGGGATCCCATGAATGTCTTTCAAGTTCTGCGTGTCGCCATTCGCGCGCTTCTGCGCAACAAGCTGCGGTCGTTCCTCACCACCCTGGGCGTGATCATCGGCGTGTCCGCCGTGATCGCCATGGTCGCCATCGGCGAAGGCGCCAAGGCCAAGGTGGCGGAGGCCTTCGCATCGATGGGCTCGAACCTTCTCGTGGTGCTTTCCGGCAGCACCACCACGGGCGGCGCGCGCGGCGGATTCGGCAGCCTGCCCACGCTGACCTGGGAGGATCTGAAGGCCATCCGCGCCGAGTGCAATGCCGTGCGCTACGTGACCCCGCAATTGCGGGGGAGCGCCTCGGTGATCAGCGAGGATCAGAACTGGGGCACAAGCATCTACGGCATCTCACCCGAGTTTTTCTCGATCAAGGACTGGCCGGTCGCGAGCGGAAGTAGCATCAGCCAGTCGGACATTGAGGGCGGGACCAAGGTGGTGGTGCTTGGCCAGACCGTGGTCGAGAAGCTCTACGGCCCGAGCTCGGATCCGGTCGGGCAAACCGTACGGATCAAGAACTTTCCCTTCCAGGTGATTGGCGTGGCCATTCGCAAGGGGCAATCGGTCACTGGTCAGGACCAGGACGACGTCGCGTTCATGCCCTACACCACCTTTCAGGCCAAGATTCAGGGCGGTCTGCAGAAGTTCGTCCCGGGCATGATCATGGTCAGCGCGACGAGCAGCGACGACACCGCCCGAGCGGAGAAGCAGATCGCAAACCTCTTGCGCGACCGCCACCACATTTCCATCGGCGGCGACGACGACTTTTCCATCCGCAACCTGACGGAAATGGCGACCGCTCAGCAGGAAGGCGTCAGCACCATCACGTCGCTGCTCGCCAGCATCGCCTTGGTTTCGCTGCTGGTGGGTGGCATCGGCNNATGAACATCATGCTGGTCAGCGTGACAGAGCGAACGCGCGAGATTGGCATCCGCATGGCGGTCGGCGCTCGGCCGCGCGACGTGCTGGCCCAGTTCCTGGTCGAGGCACTCACGCTTTCGTTCTTTGGCGGCGTTATCGGCGTGTCGTTGGGGCTGCTAGGCGCTAATCGGTTGGCCAGCCATTTCGGCTGGCCCGTCCTGGTTCGCATCGACATCATCGTGATCGCGGTTTCGTTCTCGGGCTTGGTGGGCGTGGTGTTTGGTCTGTACCCGGCGATGAAAGCCGCACGTCTGGATCCCATTGATGCCTTGAGGTTTGAATGAAACGACCATGAAGCTCAGATTCCTTACCCTGCTGATTGGTGGCGGCTTCGTCCTCCACGGCTCCGCTCAAGCTCAAGATTCCACAGCACCGGCTGCCGAAGGTGCAGCGACGGCTCACCTCTTGACCCTTGCGCAGGCACTGCGTTCGGCCCGGACGCACCAGCCCGCGCTGGACCTCGCGCGTGGCAGTGTGGCCACGGCGGTGGGCCTGGCGGAGCAGGCGCGATCAGGACTCTTGCCCCAGATCAACGGAACCGCCGGCCTCAACAGGGCAACCAACAATGTCGTTCCCGCTCCCGGAGGCAACCTCCAGCTTGGGGGGCAGCAGTCGGTGACATCCTCTTTCACCAGCTATTCCTTTTGGTCGACCCAGCTCAGTGCAACCCAGCTCATCTACGACTTCGGCGAAAGCATCAACCGGTGGAAGGCGGCACGAGTCAATGCCGACGCCTCGGTCGAGGGCGTGCACATCACGGAAGCTCAGATCGACTACAACACCCGGGTTGCATTCTTTTCCGCGCGTGCCGCCAAGGATCTGGTCGGCGTCACTCGCGATACCTTGGCCAATCAGGAGAAGCACCTCGGTCAAGTGCAAGGCTTCGTCGAGGTAGGAACCCATCCCGAGATCGACCTCGCCCAGGCCCGCGCAGACCGCGCGACAGCGCAGCTCCAGTTCATCAACGCCGAAAACAACTATGCCGTGGCCAGGGCTACGCTCAACCTGGCCATGGGCATCGAGCGCTCCATCGACTACGATCTTTCCGATGAGGATTTCCCGATCGTCGAAGGGGAGGAAGGCACGGTCGAAGACTTGGTGGGTGAGGCCAAGCTCCGACGGCCCGAAATGGTGAACCAACGCCTCACCATGCAAAGCCAGGAGCTGAGCCTGCGCTCCGCGAACGACATGATCTGGCCGGCCCTGACCGCGAGCGGCTTCGTCAACGATCGCGGGCCCGACCTCGACCATACCAACTGGAATCTCAGCGGCACCCTATCGTTCACTGTTCCGATATTCCAGGGTGGCGCCATTCGGGCGCAGATCCATCAGGCCGAAGGACAGCTCACGCAAGCCAAGGCTCAGGTCGCGACGCAGAGTCTGCAAGTACGCCTCGATGTTGAACAAGCCCGCCTTGGCATTCGTGCCGCGAAAGCCTCGATCCTCAGCGCCGAGGATGCTCTCGGCAACTCGCGCGCTCGTCTCGGCCTCGCCGAGGGCCGCTATCAGGCGGGGGCGGGCAGCATCATCGAGCTTGGCGATGCCCAGGTCGCGGTCACCACCGCCGCCGCCCAGAGGGTCCAGACGCAGTACCAGCTCTACACGGCGCGAGCCCAGTTGCTCAAAGCCCTCGGGCGAACCAGGTAGACCTTCCGTTGATCACAAAGCCGCCATCGACGCCGCCCACGCGGCCGCCGGGAACGCGCAAATCGTTTCTGCGAGTCGTGTGGCTTCGGCCTGCAAGAGCGCGAACTGCGACCGCGCGGCCGCGAGATCGCCGGCTTTTCCTGCCGCTTCGATCGCTGCGGCGA
Organism: Myxococcales bacterium; assembly: GCA_003159055.1. The sequence goes on along the minus strand of PMLH01000540.1, from coordinate 3,802 downwards.
CCTCCGCCACAACGTCGCCACTGACCGCGGCGCATGCACCGTGCAAGGCGTGTGCCGCCGCCTCAACTTGTCTTCCCTCGCCGGCCGCGATCGACCCTGCCAAGCGGTCCAACTGCTTCGGCAGATGGGCTAGAAACTCCGCCAGAATGGTCTTCGCCAGGTCACTATCCCCCGTCAGTCGCGCCAAAAATGAAACGGCGTCGAACACCGCGGTCTCCTCGGCGGCAACGGCGTCCGGGGCGCTGGTGGGCGTTGCGTCCATTCTCTCAAGCCTTCGTGAGCCCAAGTCGGCGAAGCTCGTCAAGCAACTTGGCGCGCGCAATTGGCTTGACCAGGTAGGCATCGCACTGTTCGCGAAATGCCGCCATGATGCTCTGGCTGTCCTTGAGGCAGGTGGTCATGATGACCTTGGCCCCTTTCCCCACCGGCAATCCGTGTCTCTCCTCCATCTCCCTGAGGCTGCGCAGAACCGCCTGACCATCCATTTTGGGCATCATGATATCGAGGCAAACCAGATGGTAGGGTTCGCCAGATTCCAGCGCCGCATTCAGCGCATGAATCGCCTCTTCCCCATCGATGGCGACGTGAGATTCGCCGAGGGGCGCCAGGAATTTCTGCAGCAAAAGGCGCGAGAGGAAATCGTCCTCGACGATGAGGGTGCGCAGCGCCTCAGGGCTGGGAGCAGACGATACATCGTCCGTCAGATACGCCCTGCGATCACCGTCGGAGAGGCTGAGACAATGGACCGGATCGAAGATCGCCTGCTTGAAGCCGTCCAGGTCCAGCTGGGTGGCCACGAGCAGCAGCAGAACCAGCTCACGCTTGCTGCGGTCTAGGTCCTCAAAATGCGGATGGCGAGCCACCAGCATCCCCAACTCGGTGATGTCCGCATAGATAGGCAGATTCTCGTAGTCTTCCCGGGTGCTCGAACCGTAGATGGTCTTTTCCACAAGGTAGAGCCGTTTGCCAAGCGCCAGTGCCTTGCGCAAACCCGCGGCTTCGCCACGCGAAAGACCAAATGGAAGTCCGACCAGGCCTCGCGCCGGTTGCGCGTTCGATGCCTTTGCGGTGGCTGCCCATCTCCTTTCCAGAGCCTCGAACGCCGCCATGTCCTCTCGGTCCTGCTCGACCAGACGCGCGAGCTGGTCGAGCGAAGCGAATACAAGGTCAAAGAGCTCGCTCGATGGCTGCATGTGACCGTCGCGAAGACAGATGAACGCGCTCTCCATCGCGTGCACGCAGGCCGAGGCGGCCGGCTTTTCGGCCATGCCCAGCGTCCCCTTGAGAGAGTGTGCCTGCCTCAGAATCAGATGCATCGCCTCGAGGGTCGACTTCCCGTCGCGCAATGCTTGCTCGAGGGCCAGGAACAGCCCCTCCAGCTCGTTGGCCTTGTCTTTGAGCTCAGAGCGAATCAGCTCTGATTCCGACGGTCCATTTCCTTCGTCCGCCACCACTACCCCAGCTGAACGGCGGCGAAGGCCTTTTTCAGGTCGTCCACCGAGAAGGGAGATCGGTGCTCCGGTGTGTCGTCCGCGACAAGGGCTCGTCTCTTTTCATGCATGGTGGAAGCTCAGTCGCAGATTCCTGACCCTTGCCAGTTCTTCGGGCGATCGGCAGCAGAACTTGAGAGCGCAGGGCCGTCCGCTGTGGACGCCAAGGTCGCCGTGAGCCAAAGCACAGCGTCACGGGGCCAGGCGCCGGATCCCGTAGGCGTCAAGCCGGCTGTCGGAGCTGAGCACTGGGACACCTTCCACCAGCGCCTGCGCGACGATCATCCGGTCGAATGGGTCGCGATGCAATGCCGGCAAGCTGCTGGCGCGTAGGGCATGGGAGCCGATGATCGCCAGTTCCGCGGTCCGGGTCAGAGCCATGCGGGCGGGGACGTAGTCGGCGGGCGCGACCGGCAAGGGGAGCTTTCCCAAGTGGTACTTGATGCCGATCTCCCAGATGCTCACAGCGGACAGCAATCGCTCCGTGCCCGGATCCATCAGCAGGCCGTGCGTCCGGCGCGACAACTTCTCGGGGCTGGCGTTCATCCACAGCCAGCACTGTGTATCGATGAGCAACTTCATCGCCGGGTGCCACCCTCGAACGCGTCGAGCAGGTCGGCGGGCAAGGGCGCGTCGAAGTCGGCAGGAACCACGAACGCGCCGACGTCCGCGCCCAGAGTCGGCACGGTTGCCGGAGGCTGGAACGCAACCAGCCTGGCCACCGGCTTGCCTGCGCGCGCGATGACGACCTCGCCTCCCCGCTCGACCTTCGCCAGCAGCCGGGAGAAGTGGGTCTTTGCCTCATGAACGTTGACTGACTTCACACCTTCAAGGTGGACTAGATCGTGGACTAAGTCAACGCTGCGCGAGCTTCAAATTCCTGGTACCGAATTGCCGCTCGGCCTCACATTTCCGCGACCGAGGAGGTTCGGTCGGTCGTTGGCCAGGGCGCGCGTCAGAAGGTCCACCGATGGCCTCGCGAGGAGTAGACGTACCAGTGGCTAGTGTCGATGATACTCATGTTCACGCTCGCATCGAAGACGACTTTGTCAAAGGCGATCGTTCCGTCGCCAGCCACCTGGGTCGTAACCTCCTTGGCGACGGCGGTGTTGCTGGCTGCCATTGCGGGCTGGATGAAGATGTTGCCCGTCACGAGGAGCCGGTGGGTATTGGAGGAGTAACAGGACGACTCTGACTTACTGAAGATGAACTGCCCGATCTGCCGGACGGTCATGGCCGCCTCGTCGATTCGATAGATCACCGAGCGTGAGAAGCTCCCGCAGAAGCCCCCGAAATGACGACTGGCGCCGTTGTCGAAGAGGAGCAAGTCGCCGCTCGGAAGCAGGGCTGGCGAATGCTGGCCAAAGGGCCAGTCGAACTCCGGTGTCGACGCAGTTCCTGCGGCTTGATTCCCAAGCTGCACGGCGTCTGCATACGGCGTCCCCGTCGCGCCGACCGCCGTGAGTAGCTTTCCTGACTGCGGCGCGTTCCACCCTTTGTGCGGCGCGAGTAGCCAGACCAGAGTTCCGTCGCGACGGATCTTCGCAACGCCTTGGTGGCGGCCCGAGACGATGATCGATTCATCCGCCGCGGAGTAGACTAGCCCATTGTCGTGGAGCCAGTCCCCACTCTGGCTGATATCCCACTTCTCCGCGTTGATGTAGGTCATTCTTGTGGGATCGAACACCTGTGCGAGGTCCCATGCGTTGAGGACCTTGCCTGTGCCGGAGTCCAGCTCGACGATGTGGTCCTGGATCGTGGATAAGCCGTTCTTCGACGCCAGGACCAGGATGTTGCCGAAATGCTCGCTCCTCGTCCCGCTCGACGTACTTCCGCCGTTCTCCTCACTGCCGATCTGCACAATCTCGTGGTTGAGCGTGTAGTCCGACAGATGGAAGGTGTGTAGGATGCGACCCAGCTTCGTGACCTCGACGACCGTGTCGAAGGAGCCGGTCAGGACGTTACCGGTGATCGAACGCCTCAAGGTGAATGTCTCGCCCTTCGGCAGATCATCGNNCGTCCATTCGGCGAACACGATGGTGGGATTAGGATTGGGCTCTATGCTGATCTCGGCCAGAGTCCACCCCGGTTCCATCTGTTCGGTGACGGCGGTTTTCACGTGGATGCTCGGAACCCAAGCGGTCTCATCGGGTTTCGCGAGAATAGTCTTGATTTTCACCGTGAGGTCGACGCGGCCTCGGTCGAGCACGTCGACGAGGATGCGGACCGCGTTTTCGCGATCGGCATAGAGCCCGAGCACCGGGACGTGGTAACCGGCCTCGGGAAAGGTCAGATCCGAGGTGTCCATGTTG
>PMLH01000517.1 GCA_003159055.1 Myxococcales bacterium | reverse complement strand
GCCGCCAGCACGAACATCATCACCGTCCAAAGAATCATGCCCGAGTCCATGGCTACGCCGCCTTCCTCGGGGCTTGCGCCTTCAGCTCGACCCCGATGGCTTGCAGCACCTTCTTTGCGTCGCCGAACACCATGTTGGTGTTGGGCCGTTCGAACAGCGGATTCTTCACGCCGGCGGCACCGGGCCGCAGGCTTCGCTTGAGGACGAATACTGCGGCCGCACGACCGACGTCGACGAAAGGCATGCCGAACACGGCGCTTTGCGAGTTGCCCCGCGCATCCGGATTTACGATGTCGTTGGCCCCCACCGCCAGGGCAACGTCAGTGTCGGCAAGCTCGCGGTTGGCGGCTTCCCATTCGAGGATCTGTGCGGTGTCGATTTTGGCCTCGTCGAGCAGAATGTTGATGTGGCCGGGAATCAATCCCGCCACGGGATGAATCGCATAGAGAACCTTCGCGCCGCGCGCCTCCAGCATCTTGCCGAGGTCGGCAAGCGCGTGTTGGGCTTGCGCGACTGCCATGCCGTAGCCAGGGACGAAGATCACCTTGCGTGCAGATTCGAGTACCATCGCCGTCTCCTCCGGGCCGCACGCTTTGACATCGCTGTATTCATCGCCTGCACGCCTGCCCAAAGTGCCGAACGCAACGTCGAGCGGCTTCGATCCGAGCGCGTTCGCCACGATGCTCGACAGAGACAAGCCCGCGGTGGTGGTCAATCCACCCACGGCAACAACGATGGGATTGCCGAGCGCGAACCCCATCATTGCCGCAGCCAAGCCCGAGGCGGACGCGGCCAGGGCAACCACCGCCGGCCGCCCGGCGCCGCGGGCAGCGGGGCCGAACCCGGCAAGAAGCCCGAATGCGAGGGCAAACGCCCCGGAAACCACGGCCAGACCGACGGCCGCGCCACGCACTCCACCCGACAAGGCAAGGTCGTTTGCGAGCGGCCACGATTCTTGGTGCAGGAAGACCGCGATGCCAAGCAAGAGCGCCGTGATCCCGCCCGCCGCCGCGAGGAGAGGTCCCACGCTGGGGCGAAGGTCGATGTTCGTCACGTAGCCCAAGGACAGTCCGAGTAGCACGCCCCCCGCAAGGCCGATCAGCGCGAATTTCGGATCGAGGCGCGCGGCTTCGATCGCTATGCCCAGCACGGCGAGAAGAAAGCCAATGCCGAGCAAAACACCACCACGGCCAACCGAGCGCACACGGCACATCAGCTTGAGCCCCATTATGAAGAACACCGCCGATGCGATGTACAGTACCGGCACGCCATACGCGGCGAGCCCGGCCGTCATTTGCCGCCTCGCTTGTGCGACAGACGTCGAAGTCGCAGAAGTCCGCCGACGACGCCTGCACTGCCGATCATGACTGCGACGGTGGTCAAGGCCGCCGCGACACCAGGACGGCTGGCACCCGCCGATGGCAAAGCAACGACGACGGCCAACGCCGCCGCCGCGCCCACGGCCGCGGCCAGCGCGCCATACAGCGTGGGCGGAACCTTGCGGATCACATCCATCCCCAAGAATGCGGCCAGCGTGAACAGGTAGAGAGATATCAGCAGGCCACCGGTCATTTCACCCGCTATTTCACCCATCACTTCGCCGATCATGGCGCCGCCTTGACCGCGTTGGCCGTGGGACCGTGAACGATGCGCCCGTCGTGGGTCAGCAGCGTCCCTTTGATGATCTCGTCGTCAAGATCGAGCGTCAACTTGCCACCTTTGAGCACGAGCAGGGCCAGCTCCAGAACATTCCGCGCATAGAGCGTGCTCGCGTCGAGCGGCATGCTCGACGACAAATTGGTGAAACCAAGAATGCTCACTCGATGCGCGACGGTTTCCTGGTCGGCCACGGTCAATTCGCAATTGCCGCCTTGGTCGGCCGCAAGATCCACAATCACCGAGCCCGGTCGCATCGCCTTGACCATGTCGGCGGAGACCAAACGTGGGGCGGGCCGGCCAGGGATCAGCGCCGTGGTAATCACGACATCCGCGCTCGCGATGTGCTCCTTGATGATGGCTTGTTGGCGCACGAGAAAGTCCTTGCTCATTTCTTTCGCGTAGCCGCCCTGCCCTTCCCCCGATTCTTGCGTCGGCAAATCGATGAACTTGCCGCCCAACGACTCGACCTGCTCCTTCACCACCGGTCGAACGTCGGACACCCACACGACCGCGCCCAGCCGTTTCGCCGTCGCCACCGCTTGCAATCCCGCCACGCCCGCGCCCATCACCACAACCTTCGCCGGCGGAATGGTTCCTGCCGCCGTCATCAGCATCGGGAAGTATTTTCCAAGCTTGCTCGCCGCCAGTAGCACCGACTTGTAGCCCGCGATGTTGGCCTGCGACGAAAGAGCATCCATCGATTGCGCCCGCGTGATTCGCGGAACCAGCTCCATAGCGAGCGATGTCACCTTGCCGGCAGCGAGGGATTTGACCATCGCCAGGTTGCGATAGGGCTGCAGGAACGAGATGAGAAGCGCGCCGGACTTGAGTGCGGTCACGGGGTTTCCTCCGGCCTTCTCCTCCGGCGCAGCCACCTTGAAGACCACGTCCGCACTTGCCCACTCCGCTTCCAGGTCCGCCGCAACGCGCGCCCCCGCCTCTTCGTAGCGCTCGTCGAGAATGTGAGCACCTTCGCCCGCTTGCGATTCGACGACGACTTCCAGCCCTTCCTTCACCAGCCGCTTGACCGTCTCTGGCGTAGCGGCGACCCGCGCTTCCCCCTTGGCCCGTTCCTTCGCGATAAAGACCTTGAGCATGTCGCCTCCCATGTTTGATGCGCCACCTATGGGAAGGGTTACCCTGTGCGGCGCAAACCTCGCGCGCTCAGGCGAGAGGACTGCTCAGCCACGAACAATCGACGACGCCCAGGCGTTGTCATGGGGTTGCTCGTGCACTTGCCTTCGCTATGTTCGACGCAAAGGACTCAACCTATTCGACCATTGTCCTGACTGGAACCTATTGTCAGAACACATTGGCAGGTGTGACCTCGCAAGCTCAGATTGGAGGAGCAAGCGTTGTGGCGGAACAGCGTCCTGCTCCGCCACCGATTCGCAAGCGATCTCGGGGCGCTGGTGGCAACGCTCGGCAGCATGCTATGCCTTGGTTGCTTGCGAAGCCAGGTCACTCCTTCCCTTCGGCTCACGTCGTCCGCCCTCCGGGATGCGGTGGATCGGGCAATTGCATACCTTCTGACGTGCCAGCTTCCATCGGGCGCGATCAACGATGTCATTGCGCACCCGCTGGCCGCGCTGGCCAAGGTGCGTCCATCGCGACGGCTTGCCTTTCGTCTGAAAGGTGGCGCCGACATCTGGCACACGACCCAGGCAATCTTGGCTTTTTCTGCTGCCGGAAGATCCAATTCGGCTGCCGAACGTTTCGTGCGCAGCCGTGTTTCCCGACGGGGAGAATTGTCTTACTGGAGCGGACACCCAAGCCTGTGCATCGAAACCTGCTCGGCGGCCTGGCATGCCTTGCCGAGCCAGCGCCGCCGCCTGGCTTCGACCTTGGTCCGGCATGCGCTACCCGGGGGACGTTGGCCCAACTTCATCCTGCCCGGCCAAGGCGGCTACGACTCCTACCTCGCCGGTCCCTCGGTCACGGCGTGGGCCCTCGGCGCGCTTGGCGCAAGCCATCCGCTGGCCACCGAAGCCCGGACGTATCTGCGAGAGACCGTCGCTCCGGACGGGCTGTGGCGCGCACACCCGGCGTTCTATGCAACGCCCTACTATCCTGCCCACTTGGCGGTGGCTCACGTCGGCCAGAAGCGGGGCGCGGTCGTGCGCGCGACGCTTGGTCAGCAAAGCACCACGGGTGGATGGGGCTTCGCGGGATTTGCGGATCGCCCGAGCCCACTTCCGACCGGCCTTGCGATTCGTACTCTTATCGCTGCCGGTGTAAACACGCCCCGGTGCAAGCGTTCTCTTAGACGAGCCGTCCGATGGCTGCTGTCTTCGCAGTCAGCGAACGGGGCATTTCACCTCGCGCCGGCCCCGGCCGTGCTTTTCTACGCCGGTGATGTATATGCTACCTGTGTTGCCATTTCGGCCCTGATTCTCGTCGAGGAGGCGCTTCTTTGAGTATCTGGAACGGCCGGCGAATGACCGTGGACGATCTGCCCGAGGAGGTGAAGGGCATCTTGCGCAGCGAGGCCCATCGCGGACAGCGAAACACCTTCGTCATCCGCGCCTTGTTCGCCGTCTTTGGCATCGGCAGCGGGCTAGCGGTGGCCGAATCAAACGCGCCGATGACCACGCGCCTGGGCGTTGGGGCGGGCGTGGTGCTTTTGCTTTTCGCCGGACTGGGGCTTCTGCTCTCGCGCAGGTCGGCCTATCCGTTTTGGTTCAAGTACGTTGGCATCACGCTGGATGCGTCGGTTGTGTCGATGGTTTCCGTTTCGAGTCTCTACAATCCATCGGGTGCCTACGAGGCCTTGTTATTTCCGACCACGCCGGTCCTCTACATGATGTTCAACATGCTGACCGCGCTTCAGTTCAACGTGCGGCTGTCCCTGTTTGCCGCGGTCATGGCCGGTGTGCATCGGACGATCATCTTCCTCTACTGTGCGGGGCGACATTGGGTCGTGCTGTCGTCGACCTCGGTGTACGGCGTGCGCGCGCTGGGCACCGACGACCAGATCATGACCATCGTCTTCATCGTGGTTTCGGGCGTGCTTGCGGCCTGGGTCTCTCACACCTCGCGCCGTCTACTCTTGCAATCCGCCGAAGCCACCGTACGCAAACGCAAGCTGGAGCAGACGCAAGACATGTACCGACGCTACCTCTCGCCGCATGTGCGTGACTATGCCGTTCGCCACCCAGGATCCGTCTCGATGGGGGGCGCTCGCCGCATGGCCGCGGTCCTCACCACCGAGATACGCGATTTTGCCCGACTTGCCGATCAGCTTGCGCCCGAAACAGTCGTCGACATTTTGAATGGGCACTGCGCCGGTCTGGTCGAAATCGTGTTTCGTCACGGCGGCACGCTCGACAAGTTCACCGCCGCAGGGGTGAGTGCCATTTTCGGCATTCCCACCGATCTCCCGGATGCAGCCGGTGCTGCCGTGCGGGCCGCCTTCGAGATGCACGAGGCGGTGGTGGCTTGGAACAAGCAGAACGCGGGAAAATGGCCCGCCCTCCGTATCGGCATCGGGGTGGCGCAGGGGCTTGTGGTGGCTGGAAACATCGGCTCGTCCGAGAGGATGGAATACACGGTGGTGGGCAAAGCCGCCAATCTCTCGAGTCGGCTGCGCAGCGTCTGTCTCGCGCTCGACGCAGACATTCTCATCAACGCCCCAGTGCACGATGCCATCCGTGGCATCTACCGCGCCGAGCGTATCCCGGATGAAATGATCGACGGCATGGCCGTGGATTCCGCCATCTATCGCATCAACCTGGCCGGCGCGCTGGTCGGCGGCGCCGTCCTTCCACCATCGGCAATGTGATTCCGGATGGCCGCGACTTTGCAGTGCTACGAACGCAACCAAGGAATTCTCGACCAGGTGTGGTCGCGCATCGAACGTCGCTGGCGTGCCTATCCGAGACCCCTGTGTCGTCTTGCTACCGAGCTGGTCGCCACGATGGGGCCGGAGCCGCACCGCTATTTTTCCCGGCCGGACGCGGCGCCGATTCTTCACTTGCCTATCTGGCTCGCGGATCGCACGGGGTTTCCTGGCCTGCGTGACCTGCTGGAAGCGACGGCGCTTGCCTATCTCTTCGTTCGCATCGAGGACAATGTCATCGACGAGCCCGCAACCCGAGGCAGCCCTCCCCAGCTTCTGCTCGGCAACCTGCTACTCACAGATGCCATCGCCGTGGTGGCGACCTTCGCCAGCGGCGATCGCTTCTGGCAACGCGCGCGAGCGGCGTGGATGATGTTCTCCGGCGAAACCGAGGCGGAAAGGGTGGTGCTCGCGCAAAGGCAGCCGTATCGCCTAGCGGCCTTTCGCCGACATGCGCGCAAAGTCGCCTTGGCTCGCATACCGCTTTATGCCCTGCTGGCGCGCATGCGGAAGGATGGCGACCAACGAATGGCTGCCGTCGATCGGATGATCGATCACCTGGGTGAGGCCTACGGTCTGGTCAACGACGTTCTTGGCTTTTCGCGTGATCTGCAATCGGGCGCGCAAACCTATTTGCTTTCGACGGCGCGATCCTTGTTGCCGCGAAACCGGCAGAGCGATCCTGTGGCCCTGCGGAATTCATTGATTGCAGCTCCGCTTTTTGAAAGATTCCTACGGCGGGCCATTCGCCTGCAGAAGAGGGCACTGGTCGCTGGGCAAGAGCTCGGGATTTGCGCGATGGCCGAATACACCGAGGAACGAATCGCCAGGATCGAGCATCACATCCGTCAGGCGACGACCCTGAGATTGGCGGTTGCGCTTGCGCAGGGCAAACCTGCACAGTAAAACCATCCAGGCGGAGTCCTAATTTTAGCCAACCACGAGGAATCATCACGATGGCGAACAAGAAGGCAGGCAAGGTAAGAGGTGCTGACAGCCGCAAGCTGCAAGAGATCATCGGACGGGCGATGACCGAACCAGGGTTCGTCAAGCGCCTGCTGGCGAGCCCTTCACGGGCGTTGGCCGAGTATCAGCTCGACAAAGAAACCGAGGGGCTCGTGCTTCGCGGGATCGAGCTGAGAGGCAAGATTGACAAGGTGGGTGAAGAGCTGCAGGAGGACTTCGGGCTGAAGTATCAGTCGGTGTAGCCCGTCAGGGCCACTGTGAATTCGATGGAGACGCCTTCCACGTCGGCTGCCCCTCTGTGGACCGCTACGCGATAGGGGCGACCGGTGGATCGTGCGGCGTGTTCGATCACTCCGGCGAGCCAATCGTGTAGCGACGATGGGGTTTGGGCGAAGCCGGCAGCTTCGATGCGTAGCGATTCGGGAGCGCCTTCGAGACTCCACCGGCCAAAGTCGAACAGCCCAGAAAGAACGGGCAACGCTGCACGAAGTGCGACGTAACCATCGGCTTGGCTGCGAACCGAACGCAGCAGCGTAAGGAGATCGGTCTCAACCCCGGCGTAGCCGAGCGCGCGCCAACGTTCAGCATCGTCGTGGACCGCGACTTGGTTACTGCTTTGGAGGTAGGCCACAATCTGCGGAAGGCCGTACCACGCTTCGGGCGACAGGGAACCGGCGTGGAAAAGGTCGCGGGTTTCGCGGGGCAAGACACCAACGATTTCCTCACGCACGTCACCGCCGTAGCGAGTGGCAATCGCTCGATCCATGGCCAAGAGCACGGTGCCACGCACGTTTCCGACGGCGGGTTGGCTGCTGCGGCGTCTTCCGACGATGGGCAGATCGGACCAGGTACGCGAGAGCTTGCGCGGCAGTGGCTCAGAGCGAGGCGGCGAGCCGTGTGCCGTGACTTTGGGCTCGGCTGAGAACCGTTTGGACGTGTCACTGCCTGTGGCAGGCGGTACCGTCTCGGTTCCCGTGGGCGGCGTCAGCGGAGGTCCACTCCAGCGCTGCTCACAGCCGGTCGGCAAATGCACATCGAGGTCGCGTAGGGCTGCCTCGCGCACGGAGGCCTCGGGCGCAATCTTCTCCAGGTGGCACGCGAATTCGATGGCCGAGGCGAATCGTCCTTCGCGATTCTTGCAAAGCGCGCGCGCAAGGATCTGCGCGACGGCCGGATCGTCCGGGCCGCCGGCCTCGACAAGCGACGGCATGTCTTCATGGACGATTCGGTACGTGGTGGTGATGAAGGTCGGGCCGTGAAAGGGCCGCCGACCGGTGAGCAGCTCGAACATCAGCGAGCCCGCGGCAAACAGGTCGCTACGTCCATCGATTTCGCCGTCGGCCGTGATCTGTTCTGGCGACAGGTAGTCGGGTGTGCCCAGAATCATCCCTGATTCGGTCTTGATTGAGGATTCCCCGCCTTCGCGGATCTTGGCCACGCCGAAGTCGAGCAGCTTGACTGTGGGTGCAGCACCCGGGCAGGCCTGCAAGAAGACGTTGGCCGGCTTGAGGTCGCGGTGAACGATGTCGGCCTTGTGGGCCGCCGCTAGTGCATCGAGCACCTTCAACAGGATCGCGGCCACGGACGCAAACGGCAGCTTCGGAATGCGGTCAAGGACCTGGGCCAGCGACTCGCCGCCGAGGTATTCCATCGCGATGTACGGGATCGCATCCGCATAGCCAGCGTCGAAAACCGAGACGATGTTGGGATGACCAATGCGATTGATGGCCCGCCCCTCGCGAAAGAACCTCTGCACAAGCTCGGAGTCCCTTGCCGCGTCCTCGATGAGAAGCTTCAGCGCGAGCACGTTGCCCGCCAGGATGTTGCGGGCGCGAAACACTTCTCCTGACGCACCGCGTCCAAGCAAGTGCAGAAGCAGATACTTCTGCGCGATGAGCTCCCCGGCGGTGAATCTCCGAGTCACCAAAGGCATGGGCTAGGCAATCACCCCTCTGCAACGGAGCAGTTGCCGAACTGGGGATACTCGTCGAGAGGTTGAGGTTGTTGTGTCATTCATGTGCGAAGTCGATGCTGCTCGGCAGAGCTGCCAGCACCGGGGCCGCCGCTCGCTCCCGTATGGTTGGTTGTTCGGCTCGCCACGCACCACGAAATCATACTCGCAGCTCGGCTGGCTGAATAGGACAACTCTTGCCGCCGCCGTCGAGCTACGCGGCGCACCGTCCGCAGGTTCGACTCACGACTGCGGGTGCCGGTCACCAAGTGTCACGAATTCCATTTTCGCGTAGCCGACAGTATCATTCCGGGATCAATGTACTCGACCACCCCGCGAAATTCGCAGGTTTGCCGGCTGCAACTGTGTGCGACGCTGGGTGCGCTCATCTGCATCGCGTGCATCTCGTGTGCCTCTGCCCCGCCAAGGCCGGCCGACTTGCGAGAGCACTTCCTCACCGGCAGAGATGTCCAATTTGCGCAGGACCGATTCATCACCGGGGTGGGTCAGGGTGGCGACGTC
>PMLH01000039.1 GCA_003159055.1 Myxococcales bacterium | reverse complement strand
GCAAGGCACCGCCGTCGACTTCCGCGTTCGTGGCGTGACCACCGAGGCCCTGGGCGAGTTCGTGCGCGGGCTTCACCTGGGCGGCGTCGGCTACTACCCGCGCACGCGCTTCATCCACGCGGACACGGGCAAAGTCCGGTACTGGCAAGGGTCGTAGGGAATACTAGAAGCGGCCGCCCCAGCGGAGTGCGAAGCCGCCCTTGGGCAACGGGGTCATCGCCACCTCGCTGGACTCAGTCGGACGCAGGACGAAGAAGGTTCCTGCGGCCGCCGCGGCACCCCCCAAACCAAACAACACGTACGACGTGTAAGCCAGCGGCTTGGCGGCGCTGCAAGCCGATTCCGCGCCGGAAATGTCGGGCACGGTTTGGTTGTACTTCGATCGGCAAGTGTCCATCTCGCCCCGGGACATGACATTCGTGATGACACCGCCTAGGAGAAATGCGGCGGCCCCGCCGTACGACACCCAGGCCAACAAGCGGTAGTTGATGCCCGAACCCGAAGGTTCCGTCGTGGAAACGGTCTCAACGGATTGCCCAGCATTCCGGTTGGCGGTGACCGCAGCCGACGGCGGCGGGGGCGGGACGGGAGGACGCGGAGACGCGACTGCAGGCGCGCTCGCCTTGTTCGCCTTGTTTGCCTTTTCCTGCTCCTTGATCAGGGTCAGCCTCTGCCTGAGCTTGCCCATCGTACGCCTGACTTCGTCCGCGTCCTTCGCATCGGGCACGAGCAACAGATATTGGTCATAGCTCGCCATGGCCAACTCCAGGTCGCCCACGCGCTCGGCGACCTGCGCGATATTGTAGGCGGTGAACCCATGGGGCACGAACTTCAGCGAACACTGGTAGGCCTTGAGCGCGCTGAGGTCGTCACCCTCCTTCGTGCTGTCCTCGCCCTTGCTGAACCATTTCTTCGCCTGCTGGCGCCGCTGAACACTATCCTCGGGAACAATGTCGGGACATTCCTCGGCGAGCACGGGGCCGGCGAGAAGAAATACGGCAAGCGCTGTCGCGGCAAAACGCATGGTCATGGCTTTCTCCATCCAGGGAGAGGGTCGTCTGCCTGATTATAGCCCCGAAGCCCATCTTGGCGCCCAAATACTGCGTCATTGACCCTCCGCCAGGACCCGGGAAACGATTCTCTCGAAGACGGTCACCGGTTGGGCGCCGCTCAGGAAGTAGTCGTTAATGAGGAACGCCGGGATGCCCCCGATCTCGGCCTTGTTGGCGGCCGCGATGTCGCGGTCGACCACTGGCTTGTGGCGTCGCGAATCGAGCGCCGCGCGAAACTTCGGGATGTCTAGACCGACCTTTTTCGCCAGCCTCTCCAAGTTTTGCCGTTCGAGACCGCCGGTCCCCTGCGCTGCAAACAGCAAATCGTGATACTTCCAGAACGCCGTCGCGCCTTTTTGTGCGAAAACCTCCTGGGCGGCTTCTGCGGCCAAGGCAGCCTGGTTGTGGAAGGACAAAGGGTAGTTGCGCCAGACGAAACGAACGCGGCCTGGGAATTTCCTTTCGATCTGGGCCAAGGCAGGAAGGACCCGCAAGCAGTAGGGGCACTGGAAGTCCCCAAAAACCTGCACCGTCACCTTCGCATCGGTGCTGCCCTTGCTGGGGTTGTCGGCGGTGGGCGCTTCGACTTGCTTGCGTTCCGGTCCCTCGGGCGGTTTGGCGGCCTTGGCGATGGCCTGATAGAGCGTCGCCCGCGCCTGGCCGGCGTCGACCAGGGCCTTGGCTCGCGTCAGCTGGGCATCGACCACGGCGACGAACCTTTCGAAGGGAACCGCACCCGCGACCCGATAGCCGTTCACGAACGAGGTGGGCGTTCCGTGGGCGCCGAGCCCGTCCGAGAGATTTTCGCCAGCGTCGAAGAACGCTTGATAGCGGCCATCTGCCAAGGCCTTCTCGACCTCCCTGAAGGAAATGCCGAGCTGCTTGGCGATCTTCTCGAGCTTGGGCCGGTCGAGATCGGACTGGTTGGCAAAAATCGCGTCGTGCGCCTGCCAGAAGCCATCCTGGCCCTTCTTCTCAAGTGCGACCCGCGCGAGCACAGCAGCCGGAACTGCGTGTTCGTGGAAGGGCAGCGGACGATCCTTCCAGACGATACGAAGCTCGCGACTGTATTTCTCGCGCAACCGGGTGAGCGTCGATTCGAGACGCTGGCAGAAGGGACACTGGAAATCGCTGAAGACGACGACGGTAACCAGGGCGTCAGCTGGGCCGCGCACCGGATCCTCCCGCTCGACCGGAACACTCCAGATGGTCGTGTCTTCCTCCTCTGGTTCCTCCTCTGGGGCGGCCTGCTCGGGGGCCGTGTTCTTGGCACAAAGCGCCGGGTAGACCGCGTGTGCGGCAAGCCCAGTGGCCAAGAGCGCCCTGCCCGCCGCCAGCTGGGCGTCGATGATCTCCTTGAACTTCTCGATGGGCAGGGCGCCTGCGATGGCCACACCATTGATAAGGAAGCTCGGCGTGCCGCGGATCTTCAGCCGACTGGCAAGCGTCATGTCCGCATCGACCTTGCTCTTGCCCCGCCCGGCAGCGAAAGCGTCGCTGAACTCGGCCGGCGAAAGCCCGGCTTGACCGGCCCAGAGAGCGAACTTGCCCTTGCCAAGGTCGCCCTGGTTGGCAAACACCAGGTCATGGAACTTCCAAAACGCCTGGCTTCCGCCCATGGCGAAAACGGTCATCGCCGCCTCTGCGGCTGGGCGGGCGTTGGCGTGGAACGGAAGCGGAAAATTCCTCCACACCAGGCGAAGCTGATCCGGGCCGTAGATCCGCTTGAGCTCTTCCAGGGGCGGAAGGACACGCGAGCAGAAAGGGCACTCAAAATCGCTGAACTCGACGATGGTGA
>PMLH01000021.1 GCA_003159055.1 Myxococcales bacterium | reverse complement strand
CGACCACGACTCGCGACGATAGCGGGGCGGCGATTACCGTTACCGTGAGCAATCCGCTCGCGCACGCGCGAAAGTCGGAAAGCGTCGTGCTTCATCTCAGCGATCTCCCAAGGTTGGCCACAGGGTTGGAATCCCTGGCGACCGTCGTCGTGGACGCCAGCGGCGCGGAACTGCCTTCGCAGTTGGTCGACATGGATGGCGACGAGGTTGCGGACGACCTGGTTTTCCANNGACGACTTCGCCTGGGAAAACGACCGCATCGCTCACCGCATGTACGGACGTGACCTAGAATCGTGGGTAAAGGAGCCGCTGACCAGCAGCGGGGTTGATGTGTGGACGAAACGCGTGCGCAAGCTGATCGTGAACGACTGGTATTTGACCGACGACTACCACGTCGACCACGGCGAAGGTGCCGATCTCTACTCGGTGGGTAGGTCGCGCGGCTGCGGCGGTCTCGGTATCTACCAAGGCGGCAAGCTGGCGGTGTCGCGCAATTTCACCTCCTCGCGCGTGCTCGCAAGCGGTCCCATTCGTCTGGTGTTCGAGCTTTCGTACGCACCTTGGGACATCGGGGGCGCGCGCGTGTCCGAGACCAAGCGCGTGATCCTGGACGCGGGACAAAACTTCGACCGGTTTGAAAGTACCTTTGCCATGGATCCGCAAGGCCTCCCGATCTCCGTCGGGATCGGGATTGCAAGGCACAAAGGCACGTTGGCCGAGAGCGAGCCGCATGCTGCCTGGCTGAGCACGTGGGAACCGCTCAAGCAGCCGAACGGAAGTCTCGGTTGCGCCATCGTGGTCCCCGGCGCAACGGCCGACTTCAAGGTGACCGACCTGGACTACCTTCTCGTCACGCCCGTTCCCAGCGCCGGCACCTTGGTCTACTTCGCCGGATTCGGCTGGGATCGCAGCCCAGACGTTGCCGACGCCGCTGCTTGGGTGGACCTGGTCAAGAACAAACGACGGGAGAGCGAATCGCCCCTTCTGGTTTCCCTATCGCTCGCTTCCCCCGCTGCACCTTTGCCGACCGCGACCGCGACAAGTTTCGCCACTCGCATGGTCGAATCGGTCATCGCTCGGGCCCCGTCAGTGCTGACCGACAAGTGGGAATACGATACGGGGTTGGTTCTGAAGGGCGTCGAGCGGGTCGCGCTCAAGACCAACGACACGGCAGCTCTTGCCTACGTCAAGCGCACCATCGACGGTCTCGTCGACAAATCGGGCACCATCAAGGGCTACCGGACGGACGAGTACAACATCGACCAGATCAACATGGGCAGACTGCTCTTCCGCCTATGGGCCGAGGCCCAGGGCAAGGACAAGGTGCGCTACCGCGAGGCGATCGAAACCCTGCGCTCGCAGATGCGAACCCATCCGCGCACCAAGGACGGGGCGTTCTGGCACAGGAAGATCTACCCCCACCAGATGTGGCTCGATGGCGTCTACATGGCGTCTCCATTCCTGGCGGAGTACGCAGCCACGTTTCACGAACCCGCACTCTTCACTGATGTCGCCAAGCAAATCCTGCTGGCCGAGGAGCACATGCGCGACGCCAAGACGGGCCTGCTTTACCACGGCTGGGATGAGGAGCACCAAGAGCGCTGGGCCGATGCCAAGACCGGCAGGTCGCCGCAATTCTGGGGACGCGCCATGGGCTGGTACGCCATGGCCGTGGTCGACGTGCTCGATTGGTTGCCGCAGGAACATCCGCAAAGGCAGGCTGTTCTTGCCGTCCTGGGGCGGCTCGCAGCCGCGATCGCGCGCGTGCAGGATCGCGCCACCGGCGTCTGGTGGCAGGTGCTCGACCAGCCGGAACGACCGGGGAACTACCGCGAGTCCTCGGCCTCCAGCATGTTCGTGTACGCCTTGTCGAAGGCGGTACGCAGCGGCTGGCTCGACAAGGCGGTGTACGACAAGGTCGCGTCGCGCGGCTACCTAGGACTATTGCAAGAGTTCATCGCGTTCGATGCCAATGGGCACCTCAATCTCAAGAATGTCTGCAAGGTGGCCGGACTCGGCGGCAATCCCTACCGTGACGGCTCGTATGCGTACTACACCAGCACGGACGTCGTGAAGAACGATGCCAAGGGCGTCGGTGCATTCCTCTTGGCCGCGGTTGAGACCGAATAGCTAGAACACGTAGACGGTCTGGCCCATGCCACGCAGGTTGTGGGGCTTGTTGCGGTCCAGGTACTCGACCTGGGTGTACTGTCCGGAGATCCCGAGCCGCAGCGCGGGGGTGACGTCCCAGAAGAGATTGGCGTCCACATAGCGAGAGGTGTCGGCGATCTTGCTCAGCAACTCCACTTCGGAGCCACCCTGGGGATAAAGCTTCCACAGATTGTCCGAATGCGATTGCGTGTAATTCGCGGAGAACAGGATGCGCCCGGTGGGAGGCAGGTAATACTGCAATCCAATGCGGAATGCGATCCAATTGAGGGTGTGCAAGCGGCCATCATTATCGAAGGTGACGAGGGAGCTGTCGATGTTCGCCTCGTAGACGGGCGCGGGGTTGGCCTGCTGGGGATTCTGCAGGGCCGGGAACTGGGCGCCGCCACCCGAGGTGATGAGATCGGCGATGCCCGTGCCCTGCACGAAGGAGCCGGTGAGCGTGAGTCGGTTGCTGCGATCGCCCTCGCTGGCGGCGGGAATGATCGGAAGAAGAGCGTCAACAGCCAATCCCCAACCCGTGGCGCTGTTCGAGTTGCGCGTCGGTGGCGGCGCGAAGGCGTTCACATTGAACTGGCGCACGATGCCCGAAACACCGATGGAGGCCGGGGCCGACCTCGTGCCCACGTTGCCGGGGGTGGTGATACCCCTCCAATGATTGAGAATCAGGCGCACGCCAGCGCTGCCGTCGGGAATCTGCGAATCGCGCTGCGCGGGACGGCCGGCCGAGATGGCGACGTCCACACCCACCGGGCCGTCGGCGGCAAAACCGTGCGACAGGCGCAGCTGCGGGTTGCGCGAGAACAACTGGTTGGGCAAGCCGAGGAACTCGAGCGAACACGGTGAAGAGAAGTTCTGCCAGCCGAAGAGATCGTAGGTTTGCCCCAACAGGACATCGATATACGGCGTCGCCAACTTCACGTAGGCATGTCGGATCCGATACGTTGGGCTGTCAAAATAGGTGTTCTCTGAGGTAGTGGGAGGACTGTCCTGCTGGCCGAAGAAGTCGGCCTCGAGAACTGCGGTTGGCTTCACCCCGCCGACGATCGGGGACTCGAAAGCGAAGCCCAGTCGGCTGTTGCGCATGGAAAACTGGCTTCGGCTGTTATTGCCGTCGTACGTGTCCTTGCGTGCGACCAGCGACGTGCCCATGGCATCGTTGTAGCTGCGGGTCGTATCGTAGATGTAGTCCGCCTCAACGAACCCATAAAGCGTCAACTTGAATTGGCGAGAACCCTCGCCCACGATGAGCGCGAGCGGCGGGCGAGTAAACCAAGAAGCAGGTGCAGTTTCCGAGGGAGCCGGTACGGGAACGGGAGTCGCTGGGGTTGCCGCCGGTGGCTCCGGGCTGGTCGCGGCAGGCGGGGGCGACGCCGTGGTCGCTGTCTCGACAGGCGCTGCTGCTGGTGCGATGGATTCTTCGGCTGGGTGATTCTCCGCGGGCTCATCCGCCCGCGCGAACCCGGCGCCCCCCGCGAGAATGAGCGCTGCTGCGATGAGGGTTGGTGCCTTCGTCGCACCGTACGACAATCGATCCTTCATGGGCCAAGACCTTCCAGGGTGAAAGCGGTAGGGGAGCTGCGTGATGAACATGGTCGACAGCATCAAAAGAGATAGATGGTCTGCCCCGCGACGCGAATGTTGTGCGGCTTGTCTCTGTCGAGGAGCGGATTGCCTCTGTCGCCGAGGTAGACGGTTTGCGTGTATTGGCTGTAAACGCCAAGCCGGACCACGGGTGTAATGTCGAAGGTCAGTTTCGCATCGGCATAGCGCATCGTGTCCGCGACGTGGGTTTGCAGATCGATTTCCTTGCCACCGAGCGGAAATAGCATGGCCATGTTCGCGGAATGGGCCTGGGTGTAGTTCGCGGAGAAGATCCAGCGTCCCGTGGACGGCAGGTAGTACTGCAGACCGATCCGGAAGGCAGTCCAATCGATGGTGTGGAGCACCCCCGCCGCATCGAAGGACACGATGCCCTGGTCGACGTTGACAGTCTCGTACAGAGGAGGCGGAGTGGCATTGGCCTTATTGGGTAAGGTCGGGAACATGGCTCCGCCCGTCACGCTGATGAGATCCCCGATGCCGGTGCCCTTCACGAATGAGCCCATCAACGCCAACCGGTTGCCGCGGTCGACGAAGTTCGTGGCGGGGATGATGGGCAGGAAGGTATCGAACGACACGCCCCAGCCGGTCGCGCTGTTGGAGCTCTGGGTGGGCGGGGGCGCGAAGGCGTTCGCCTTGAACTGGCGCACGATGCCCGAGACCGCGAGGGTGAGCGGCATGGCCTGGATCCGCTCGTTACCCGGGGTACGAATGCCCTGCCAGCCGTTGAAGCTCACCCGCAGGCCGGCGCTGCCGTCCGGCACGCCCGAGTCGCGCTGGACGGGACGCACCGCCGCGGCGGCGAGCTCGACGGTGACGGCCCCTCCGGGGTTGAATTCGCGGGAGACGCGCAGTTGCGGATTACGCGAGAACAACTGATTGCGCAGGCCGGAGGGATCGAAGAAGCTCTGCCAGCCGAAGACGTCGAAGGTGTGCCCCATCAGGAAATCGACGTACGGGCTCTTCAACTTGACGTAGGCGTGGCGAATCCGAAACAGCGGACTGTCGAAGTAG
>PMLH01000485.1 GCA_003159055.1 Myxococcales bacterium | reverse complement strand
TCCCAGCACGCTGGCGAGCAAAAGACGAGCTTGAGCTTGCCCGAGTTGCAAGTGGAAACGGAGCAACGGATCACCTTGCCGCCCACTGCGATTGGTTTTCGGCACATCGAACAGAGGAAAGCCGGACTGCCAGTCATGGATTCCTCTCTACCACAGACTCCCCTTCGCTTTCCCTACTCAGCAGCGGGCGCTTGCCGAAGCGAACCCGTACTTTGTTGACCGAGGAGAGCACGTGTCGTTGGCGCAGCAGCCGCAGTTCCAGGGCGCGCTTGCCGGGAAAATCGATAAGGCCAAGACCGATGAGCATGAAGAGGACGCCAGGCCCGGGTACGAGCGGCAAGGCCATCACGAGCCCTACTAGAAAAATCAGCGAGCCAGCCACGTTCTTGGCCGCCAGCAGGGTGAGGCGAAACACGCGGCGATTTTGCAAGACCAACGCTTGGGGTTTGGGGCGCACGAAGTAGTTCGGCGGCAGAGCGAGAATCACGACCAAGCCGGCGAGAAACGAGAGCACGGGAATGGCCAACGCCAACCCGACGACAACTGGCGAGCTTGCTGTCCGGTAGCTCACAAGCCAATGACGAATCTGGTCGACCACGGGACAAGCATACTCAACCTGCGGCCTTTGCGCCGCCAACCCCAGTTTTCATAGGTTGAGCACGAAGGGCCGGCGTGGTCTTTCCGCCGCCATCGGTCGAAATAGGCGTGGCACCGAAAACATCGGCCGAGGATCGCGGCGGCCGGACCGCGGTTGGCTCTACCACCACGACCGGCGGCAGCGTGGGCTCGCCGGCAGGCCTGCCGAGCAAAGCCGCAACCTTGGCAAGGAACGCGTCTGCGTCGCTCGAGAGAGCGTCAGGAGCGTCTTCCGTCAGCCGTGAAACCAGATCGAGCCCGCCGAGGATCAGGTCGCCATCGCCCTCCGCTGGCGGCGTGCCTCGATCGCGCACCAACTTCACGCAGTCTTCGATGGCGTGGACGGTCTTCGACGCCAAGGCGAACCCGGTCAGGCTGGCCTCTCCTTTGAGCGTGTGGGCTTCTCGCAAGAACGGTCCGGGATCTCCCGCCGACCGTTCCAGTTCGATCCAAAGCAGATTGAGCTTGGATACCCGCTCGGCCGCAACCTAGCGAAACCAGCCTGGTGGCTCTGGCCAACGATGCCCCTGCTCCCGACCAACCGGTCGAGACGGAGAGCTGCTTTCACCAGTTAGGCGGCACTGGACGACCTCAAGCCTGGCGACCGACACTCCGATGTCGAGATCCGACGTCCGGAACCCGAGACCACCCTTGAACGCCAGAGTAAACAGCTGCCCTTGAGTGAACTCACCCCAAGAACGCTCGCCGCCACGGTGACGCCTCTACCCATGCCTGCTCTCCACGGCCGACTCGGGTTTCTGCGCTCTTCCCAAGAAATGGCGAGTCCTCCAGGCAAGATCCTGCTCATCGATGACTCCCTCATCGCGCTTGAGGCTGGTCATGCTCATGATCCAAAGCGGGAGCTCGGCGCTCATCACACACAACCCGGATGTCCTTCCCCACCACATCCTACCGCCGCTCAACCGGATGCTCTGCGAAAACCTGCGGCAGCGCATGGGCCGCGACGACCACGCGACCTTGACCATGCTCAGGTTCTTTGCCGACGGTCGGTTGACCTACGCAGGTGCGCACGAGGACATCATCGTTTGCAGCCGCGCCGGCGAAGTGCGAACCATCCCCACGCATGGCACCTGGGTGGGCATCAGCCCCGACATTACCCGCGACCTGGAAAGCCGCACCCTCCAGCTTGCCGCCGATGATCTGATCGTTCTCCACACCGACGGCATTCCGGAAGCGCGCCACAACCATGAATGCTTTGGCATGCCCCGGCTGATTGCCGAGGTGGAAAAACGTCACGCACAACCCGTCGACGAAATCCTGCAAGGTATTCTTCAAACTGTCATGGACTACGGTGGAGGTGCGCTGCAGGACGACGCCACACTGATAGTCCTCCGCTACGTCCCCGACCACACACCCTAGGGCCGCTTAACGCCCGGCTTCCCAGACGGTTTCCACCTTCCCTATCGGCGAAGCGATACGAAGAATCAGGCGTCCGGAGTCAGGGCCGACGAAGGAATCACCGCCGCCTTCGGGGCGCGTAAAGCGCACGGTGTAGGTACGCGAGAAGGGCGTGCGACTGGGGAAGAATTCCATCTCGTATATCTCGGGGAACTTTTCCGCTTTGATCGAGGATGGAGAAAGCTCGGCGCCGGTGCCATCCAGAAGCGTGATCCGCCACGGCGAATTCCTGCGGTCGAGATCGGTCCACTTGTCGGTCGTGCTTTGCGCCACCAGATGGACTTCGTACACCGCACGTGCCGTGTCCTGTTGCGACTTGGCGAGCGCCTCCCGCTCCGCCTCGGGCAAATCGTAGGTCTTGGCGTACTTGGCTATGTACGCCTGGCGGAAGTCCCAACTCTTGAAGGTTGCCCAGATTTCTATCACCGTGCCGACGTCCTGCACCAACTTGGTATGCGTCGTCCACGCGTCGTGCACGGCCAGGTAATCGTCGCTGCGGTAATGCTTTGACGCTTCGGAAAAGTCGAGGGACGGAGGCCGCGAGGTCGCACAGCCCCCGGCAGCCACGCCAACCGCGCAGGCCCAAAGCCGCACGCAGCCCAAACCGCTCACGTAAACTCGCGCCTCCGGAAGAGAGTCACAAGCGGCGCTTCCTTTTCAAGAGCTTCGCGGCCGCCTTCCTCGCGATCGACCAACCCAATGGTCAACCGCACGTCCAGTCCGAACTCTCGAGCACGAGCGATCGCGTTTAGCGCCGAACCGCCGGTCGTGACCACATCCTCGAGGATGGCCACCGGCATGCCAGGGCGAAGCAGCTTGGTGCCCTCAATCGATTGGCTGGTGCCGTGTCCCTTGACTTCCTTGCGCACGTAAAACGCGGGCAACGGCTTGCGGCCCAGGTAGCTGAGGGTAGATACCGCCGATGCCAGTGGATCCGCGCCCATGGTCACTCCGCCCACCGCTTCCACCTCGGGCGCGCGCTCGGCGAGGATGTACCCGAAAAGCCACCCAACCAAAAAATGACCTTCCGCACTGAGGACCGTCTGCCTGCAATCAATGTAGAAGTTGCTCTTGAGCCCAGATTTCAGCGTGACTTCGCGTTCTTCGTAGGAGAGACGACGAAGCAGGTCGAGTAGCCGGGCCCGGTGGCGGTCGAATTGCTCGCTGGCACTCATGCCACCCTTCTTACCACGGGCCGCAGCCCGGCGTGACGTATTACAGCTTCAGGCCCTCGAGCGGATCGTCAGAGATGTGCTTCCTGTCCTGGATGAGCTTGGGGGCTGGGCCGGATTCCTTCTTGGCTTCCTTGGCTTCCGCCTTGCTGCCCGACGACGACCGTGAGCCAGCGCTTGCGGCGTGCCGGCTGGCACGCGCCTCGTCGAGCTGCTTCTGGATGGCCAAGCGCTCAGCGTCGCTCTTGGCAGTTTCGATCTGCCGCTTGTAGCTGGCTTCCAGAAGCTCAAACTTTCGCTCCTGCTCGACCGTGCGCAGCTTCTCGCGCTCGGCGGCCGCGATCGCCGCACGCTTCTCGGCTTCCTGGGCTGCGAGCTGCTTTTGATGGTCGGACTTGATCTTGAAGATGACGCCACCTGAGATGACCAGCACCGCCACCACGATGCCGGCAATCAGCCCCATCGGCGCGCTCTTGGCGGCCTTGGCCGCGGTCTTGGCGTGCGCCTCCAGGCGCATCTTCTCTTGCTGAAGCTTGGTCTCGGCCTCGATGCGCGCCCGACGCTCAGCCTCCTCCACGCGCACGCGGTCTTCCCGCTCACGCGCCTGCTTCTCATCTTCGAGACGCCTCAGCCTGGCTTCTTCTTCGCGCCGCGCGCGCTCGGTCTCTTCCTTGGCACGGCGTTCGGTCTCTTCCCTGGCACGACGCTCGGCGTCCGTTCGGGCCTCGGCTTCGGCTCGCTCCTTTTTGACCCGATCTTCTTCTTGCTTGCGCAGCTCTTTGAGAGACTTGAGAACCGAATTGTCGCGTGAGTCCAACATTGTTCTCCTTATAGCTTTGTCGCGCGCTGCAGGCGCAGCGACTTGTAGATATGTAACACAGAATCCGGGCCAAGCGAACGCATCAGCGCGGAAGATGTCGCTCCACACGGCTCGATCTGACTTGCGCATTTCGCTGTTGCCACGGCTGGGACTGCTGAGTGCAAACCCCGAGCCCAAGGTCGAGCTGTCGCGACATCCGGGGCCCTACCGAAATCATGTCGCTTTTTGAAACTGCGCGTGCCCGGTCGGAGCCTGCGCTCCCCAGATGTGGGGCCTCGGCACCTCAACGCACGAGATCAACGGCCCGGAAGCGAGCAGCGATGGCCCCCGCCAAGTCGTCGAGTGACCGACCGTCCGTGTCGATGCAATCGTGGGCGAGCCGCTGGTACAGTGGCTCCCGGCGCGCAAGGACCTCCTCGACCTCCTCGGTGAAGCTCTTCCCGCCGGTCAGGGACGGCCTGGACTTGTCTTCCCCGATCCTGGCCACGATGGTGGTTGGCGTAGCGCGCAACCAAAACACATGTCCGCCCGTCCGTAAGGAATGGTAGTTGGCATCGCGCTCGACCACTCCGCCGCCACAGTCGATGATCAGGCCCTCGCGCGCACCGAATTCCCGGCAGATGCGTTCTTCGAGATCGCGAAAGGAGATCCAGCCCGAGGCAGCGACGATGTCCGGAATCGACTGGCCGGCCTCACGGACAATTTCCTCGTCCAGGCTCACCCTGTGCATGGAGAGCAATTGGCTGAGCTTGCGCGAGATTGCGCTTTTTCCGGTGCCGCGGTAGCCGACCAAGACCAGGTTCATAACCGAGACTCAATCACGGCGCGCATGGTGTCAGCGGGCGCGGATTTTCCAGTCCAAAGCTCG
This sequence comes from Myxococcales bacterium, assembly GCA_003159055.1. The sequence continues at coordinate 11,108 of PMLH01000485.1, read as the reverse complement.
AACTGCACCATGGCTTGTCCAAGAAACATCTCCATGCCCTCGACCACGCGGCAGCCGACCGCCGCGGCGTCCTTGAGCAGGCGGGTTCGGCGCGGGTTGTAGACCGCATCGAAGACCGAAAGCTCGGGCCTGAGCAAGGTAACCGGAACCAGCGATTTCTCCGTATCCGGCGTCATCCCGATTGGGGTGCAGTGCAAAAGGACGTCGGACCCAGCCACTGCCTTCGCAAGAGACGCATCGTCCAGGCGCTGGGTTTTCGCCGCGCGACCAGCCTTCTCTGCGATGTCGCGCCCCAAGGCGGCCAGTTCGTCGTCGACCACGCCGAGAATGGTCAGCTCGGCCGGCCGTCCGCGCAAGGCCACCGTCATGGCGACGGCTCTGGCGGCGCCACCCGAGCCAAGCACCAGAACCCGGCGGTTGGCCATCGCAATGCCAGCCCGTCCTAGCGCGTCCAAAGCCCCCTGCCCATCGGAGTTGTAGCCGACCAGCCGGCCGTCGCGATTGACGACGGTGTTGATGCAGCCGATGGCGTGGGCCACAGGATCGACTTCGTCGACCCAAGCCAACGCGGCCACCTTGTGCGGCATGGTGATGGAAAGCCCACGGTAGCCGAGGGCCCGCACACCGGCCATCGCGGCAGGCAGGTCGGCCGGAGCAACGTCGTGGGCGACGTACACCAGCGGCAGGGCGAGCTTCTCGAAAGCTGCGTTGTGAATCGCCGGCCCCATCGAATGACGGGCGGGAAAGCCGAACAAAGCACAGACCGAGAAACTGGCGTCAATTCTGGACATGGTATGGACGAGGAGCGGCGAATTCCGCTTGGTCCTTTTACCACTTCAGTTGTTGACGACGACGTTGTTCTGCACGGAATTGTTGTCGTCGCAGCCGTTCTTGCCCGAGTTGCAGAGCACTTCGGAGATCCCGCCGGCACCCTGGGTCGTGCCGGTGTTGCCGGTCGCGCCCATCGTCATCTCCAGCACGACCGTGGTCCGTCCGTCGTTCGCCACACCTTCGGAACGAATCACCACCACCTGATTTCCATGGGCCGCAACCCCGTCGACGGTGAATTTTCCCATCCGGCATTCCGCCGTGTCGTTGCGGATGTAGACCGTGTAGAAACCCATGAGCTGCGCCGGCAGTCCGACGGGATTGCCGGGAACCGCCTCGCCGTGGGCCACGCTGGTCGGATAGTTGACCCTGTAGAGCGGCGTGCCGCCGGTGTCGGTCAAGATCGCCCCGCGACCGATGGGAAGCCCGAAGACCGCGTCGACGGCAGTCGGGATTTCATCGGCCGGGTTGGCAACGTGCTGTGCGCCTCCCAGGAGCGCCGTAAGATCCGGACTGACTGGGCCATTGAGAATGTCGCGAGCCCGTTCGAGTCCCGCCTCGGCCACGTACAGCGCCTGATTGCGCAGGTTGGTATTGGTCAGCATCTGCACGTTGGACTTGGTGAGGAAGATCCCAGCCATGCCGAGCCCGAGCAGCACGATCATGATCATCATGACCGCGAGAAGAATCGCCCCTCGCTCGCCGCGACCCGAGGAGGTCGGCGAGGCCGTGCACGGCAGGGCATACATCATGTCATTACATCGGCAGCTTCCACCGAGACTAAAACGCCTTTGCGCAGACAACGCCCGAGGGTAGGACCGCGCACGACAGCGCGCTGTGGGCGGAGGCGGGCCGGGCGGAAGGACCGCTGAGCAGGCCGACAACTGCCATGGTCACCGCTGCGGCGCCGGCAACCAGCGTCGCAGCGACTCCGACGTTTCGCTTGGTTTCGACTGCGGGTTGGTTCTTGCAGCGCAGCCCTTCCGCCGGGTTCCGGCAAGACCTGAGCTGGTCGTTTTCGAAGATCAAGTATGCGCCAGCTCCACCCCCAGCCAGGCCGGCAACGCTTGCGGCAAAGAGCCAGCCCGTACCAAACCGAGAGCCACGCGTGGTCGCAGGCGGCGGCGATTCCCGCACCACCTCCGCCGGCACATGTTCCCCCGCCGGTCGAGCCACGACTTGTGGCTTCCGCTCCAGCGTCACGGGCAGTTCCTTGCCCTCGCCGCCTCGCACGCTGACCGAGAAGGTTCGCGAAACGTAGCCCGGCTTGCCTACCTCGAGGTTGTGCGTCCCAAACCCGAGCAGAACCGTGCCGTCGGGTTCGCTCTCGCGAGGACGACCGTCGATGAGCACCCACGCATCGGGCGGCGCAACCTTGAGGGTGTACACGCCGACGAAAAGTCGGCTGCGTTCAAGTAAGCCTTGCACATGCGTGCGTTGCTCGGGACTGAGCGGCTTGCGGGCTTCGACCAAAGAGGCCGACAACGCGTGCACGGCGGCGACGTAGTCGCGCAGGTCGAAGGACGCCATACCGATGCCGCGCAGGGTCCGCGCGTTGGGATCGAGCTCGTGTGCACGACGAAACAGAACCCTCGCCTCCTCGAAATGCCCGGCCGCGTATTCGGCCAACGCATCGTTGACGCTTGCGCGGTAAGCGGTGTCTTCCTTCGTCTCCGACGCGACAAGCTCCTGCGCAAAGACAGGTCCAAGCGAGCAAGTTAGAAGAGCCAGTGCGAAACAAGCGCCCATAGGCACCTTGCCCGGCGGGAAGATGCCATGGGTGTCTCGAGCCATTGGTTAATCTTAGCGCATCCTCCGCATGTGCAAGGCGATCCACCCATCGTCGCGTCAGAGGCCTCGATAGCAGACTCTCGCCATTCAGACCTGGCACACCGGACGCAAATCGTGCATACGATCTTCCTAGCATCCGGGGGGGCGCTCATGCTTGCAGAAGAACGATCTCCGCGCGTCGTGATCGCGGAGGACGACGACGATATGCGAAATGTCCTTTGCGAACTGGTTTCCGGTCTCGGCGTCCAGGTGGCCGCGGCTTCGAGCGGCGGGGATCTCGTCGTGTTGCTTACCAACGATGAGCCCGTTGACCTGCTGATCACAGACGTGCGCATGCCGTGGATGACGGGGTTCCAGGTTGCGTTGTCGGCGCGCAACTCGGGGCTGGGCGTCCCCATCATTATCGTGACTGCCTTTCCCGATGACACCCTTCGTGCGCAGGTCGATAGCCTGGGCAGTGCCGTGCTGCTCGCCAAGCCGTTCCGACCTGAAGAGCTGCTATCGCTGGTTCGCGAGCGGCTTCTCCCACCCATTCCGAGCGCCTAAGTCGCGCATGAGGCTGGCGCGCAAGCTGATCCTTGCCACGGTCATCGGTTTGACCGTGGTGTTTGCCGCGAACGCCTATTACCGCGTTCGCCGCGAGCGCGCTGCCTTCGACCATGACATGCGCGATGACCATGCGGCGCTGGCCCAGGTGCTCCGCACTGCCGTGACGGAGATGTGGAGAAATAGCGGCCGCCAGGCAGCGATGGATCTGGTCGCAAGTGTCGAGGCGCCGTCGCAAGCGTTGCGCGTGCGTTGGATCGACAAGGACGACCTGCCGCTGCGGGTTCCGCCCCGGGACCAGTTGGTGACCGATGTGCGTATCTGCATCGCAAGCGAATGCCCGGGTTTTCTGGAGATCTCCGAATCGCTCGGGTTTGCCGACGCCTACGCGCACAAGACCCTGATTCGGACCACGATCGTTGCGCTGATCGGGCTTTCGTGCGCGGTGCTGCTCTCGACCTTGGTTGGGATTTGGTTCGTCGGCAAACCGATGCAGCTTCTGGTCGAGAAGGCCAAGCGCATCGGGGCAGGCGATGTGGAAGGGCCACTGGCAATCCGGCAACACGACGAAATTGGTGAGCTTGCGGCCGAAATGAACGCCATGTGCATCAGGCTCGCAGAAACGCGCTACGCCCTAAGCGCCGAAACCGAGGCGCGACTGCGGGCACAGGAGCAGCTGCGCCACGCCGACCGTCTGGCCACGGTCGGAAAGTTGGCCTCGGGCATCGCGCATGAGCTCGGCACCCCGCTTGGTGTCGCCCTGGTGCGCGCCAACATGATCGCGTCCAACTCGGCTTCGAGCCGCGAGGTCCGCGATGCCGCACACATCATCGGCGAACAAATCGATCGCATCACCCACATCGTTCGCCAACTGATGGATTTTGCGCGCGGCCGGGGCAGCCCCGCGCCGGGCCCCCAGAGCCGTCGCCAGCCAGCCGATCTTCGGCAAATCGCCCAAGCTGCGCTCGCCATGCTGGCGCCGTTGGCAATCAAGCGAAGTATTGCCTTCGAGCTGGTTCTCGCCGACCACGCGCCCCAGCCGCCGGCAAACCCAGAGCAGATCGAGCAGGTGCTGGTGAATTTGCTGGTGAACGCCATTCACGCCTCGGAGCGTGCCGGCAGGATCGTCGTCACCGTCGCCAGCGACGAAGCCACCCCGCCCGCCGACGTGACCCCGGCTGTCTACGACAGCGCCAACAAACCACGCTACGCGATGGTTTCAGTCAAGGACGAAGGCGCCGGCATTGCCCCGGAAATCCTACCGCGTATTTTCGAACCGTTCTTCACGACCAAACACGTGGGCGAAGGCACCGGCCTCGGGCTTTCCGTCGCATACGGGATCGTGCGAGAACACGGTGGCTGGATCGAGGTGGTCAGCGAGCGCAACAAGGGAAGCTGCTTCTCGGTCTATCTGCCGATGGATTTCGCCGAGATCGTGTGACGGGCTTCAAGGCGTGCGAGGGTTGGGCGCGACGAGGGCTTTGCGGGCACGACGGCGGGCGAGCGCAAGCTGCTCTTCGATGGCGGGGTTACCAGGACTGAGGGTCAGCGCACGTTCGTACTCGGCGATGGCATCGAGGTACTGTTCGTCATCGAATGCGGCATTGCCGAGATTCAGGTGACCATTGACGGACTGGGCATCGACTTCCACCGCCTTTCGGAAATGAAAGGTGCCCTCGACGTGCCGGCCGACCTGGTGGAGGGACATGCCCAAGTTGTTGTGGATCGAGGAGACCAGGGACGCACGTTTGCCGACGAAGCTGGGGTTCTGGGCCAGCGCTGAAGAATAGTGGTCGATGGCGTTCTCGTATCTGCCCTTCTGTATCCAGGCGACCCCAAGGGCGACCTGGGCGTAAAGGTAGTCGGGCTTGATTTCCAGAGCCTTGCGATTCTGCTCGATGCCCTCATCCAGCCTGCCAGCATCGATAAGCTCGGCCGCCATGCTGTAGTGGCCGAGGTAGCTCTGCGGATTCACTTTCAATGTGTGAGAAAACAGGGCCTCATTGGACCGCCATTGCGTGGCTTGGCTGAAGCTCTTGCCGGCCAGGAGAAGCAGCAGGACCGCGGCCGTGCCCAGGATTTTGGTGGTTGCCTGAAAGCGGACCAGAACCCCGCTCGCCATGACAGCTGCGCCGAACACCGGGATGTACATGTAGTGGTCAGCGACGGTCGAGATGTCCTGGAATTCGAACGGGACCAGGCCCAGGACGGGCGCCAGCGACAGCGCAAAGACAGACCAACCACAGGCGACCAAGGCGTACCAGAGGCTTCGCGGGTGGGCACGAAAGAGTGCCTCGGCTGTGACCGCCAGTCCGGCAAGCGACGCGAGAAGCGAAACTGCGATTTGCCAGCCGGCGATGTGGCCGAGGACATAGTGCGGAGATCTCCCATAGTCCAGTGCAAGTGAAAACGGAACCAGGAGCTTCGACACGTAGAAGACCAGCGCATCCATGGCCACGGTGAACCGCTGCGAAAGGTCCGGGACGAATTCCATATTGAGGTCCGGCTGCAGGTGTTTGGTGATGAACGCAAGAGGCAGCAGCAGCAGCCCCAACAAGGACGGTCGAGCTGCGCTTGCCTTGAGGCTCTGGCCGAGCAGAATGCGATTGACCAGGAACAGAATGCCTGGAAAGACAATCGCCGCCGGCTTGGCAAGCATGGCTGCAGCGAAGAAGATGGCGGTCAGGTATTTGGGGTGCGATCGGTAGTAGCTCCACACGCCGAGCAGCCCGGCCATGGCTGACAGCTCGCCCTTGCATTCAGAAATCCAGGCCACTGTTTCCACCTGCACGGGATGGACCGCAAAGAACAAGGCCGAAATCAGCGGAATGGTCCAACCTCGAGCGTCGCTTTTCGCGGGACGCGTCTCTTCGCAACGTCGCAAGAGCGTCTGCACCACGAAGAACACCAGCGAAGCATTGGCGACGTGCAGAACGAGATTCAGCGCATGAAAGAGCCAGGCACTTTGCTTGAGTGTCGCAAAGAGCTGCGCAATTCCCGCGAGCAGCCACCACATCGAGTAGGTGATCGGGATGTAGAGACCAAAATACGGCTTGCTCCAGAACCCAAGAAGCCCAGAGAGTGAGACCTTCCTCAGGCTCGGGTTTTCCAGGATGTGCCGGTAGTCGTCCAGTCGGATGTAGTCCGCGAACAGCACCGGCGAGAACGCCAGCGCCGTCAAGGGGATGAGAATGGCGAGCGCTCGAGCTGGGCTCGATGGACTCTCGGCATCCGACGTGGACTTCTGCGGCGCTCGCATTGCCCCAGTATATGCCTTGGGCCGGCAAGCATGGTCTGCGGCAACAGCTAGAAGTCGTCTGGTGACAAACTCCCGGCTCTGGAAGCGGGCGGCTTCGGTGAGGAAGCGATCGTCGAGGGCTGCTCTGGCCGTGCAAGCGGCAAGGTAAGCTCGTTCTGAGCCTCCAACTTGCCTTGACCGTGGGTTCTGATTGCGGATGGGCGAATTGCCGAGCGCGGGGTTGCTGGCCTTGCGGCGAGCGGCGCCACGCGTGCTGGCGCAACCAACCGGGGAACTGTGGCGGTCGGCTCCGTTGCTGCAGCCAGGGGTGTTTCTGGCAAAGACAGCTCCTGCGCCTTCGGCAATGGCGTGGTTGACTGCGCCTCGATGACCACCGTCGGGCTGGCCGCCAGCGGGGTCGGCGTAGAGGGTGCGACCTCCTGTCTGGGCGAATCGCGCCGCCCTGGCGTGGCCATCCAAGCCACCAGCAAGAGCGCGCCCAAGAAAGCGGCACCACTTGCAAGGACCCGCCGAGCCCGGTCCTTGCGGCTCCGCATCGAGGAAGCGCGCCCGGCGGCCGGCGTCGCTGGCAGAAGCTCCGCGGCGCGGCCTGGCGGCACGAACCGACGTGATGATTCACCGTCCGTCGGTCCTTTCGCCACGGACAAGGCAAAGAGCGCCTGGGTTTCGTTCGGCTTCCGACCTTCCGCACCTTCCGGCCGATGCACGACTCGGAAAGCGGCGTCCGCCAAGCCCGACCCACCGGAAGGATGTTCGAAGAGCGGAACGCCCACCATCGGGGTCAAGGCACGCGGAAGCGGCGAAGGTGGTAGACACTCCTCTTCGAGTGCGCAAATGAACTCGTTCAGCGTGGAAAAGCGATCGTCGGGATTTTTGGCCATGGCCCGCTCGATGATGGTCTCCATAGCAGGCAGCAAGTCGGGTCGGAACAGCGACACCTTCGGCGCGGTCTCGTTCAGGATCCGCACCAGCAGCGCCGGACTAGGGTCGCCGACGAAGGGCAACTTCCCCGTCAACGCTTCGAAAAATAGCACGCCAAAACCATAGACGTCGGCTCGCTCGTCGATGTCGGGAGCGGCCGTGATGTGCTCAGGGGACATGTAGGCCGGCGTTCCATGGGTGGTCAGCACGACCGTCCCTGGGTTTGCGTCGGTGGTCTTCTCGACCACGACCGATATGCCGAAGTCGAGGACCTTGGTCGTGAGCAGCCTCCCGTCAGGGCCGATGCAGATGAAGATGTTCTGCGGTTTGAGGTCGCGGTGAACCACGCCCTGCGCGTTGGCAGCGGCGACCCCGCGCATCGCCGGCAAGAGCAAGGCGACAGCTTCCTCGATGGCGAGAAAGCCCTTTCGGGCCAAGTAGATCGAGAGCGGCTCGCCGTCGAGCAGCTCCATCACGATGCACGGCATGCCCTCGTGGTCGACGACGTCGAAGACGTTGACCACGTTGGGATGGTTCACGCGGCTGGCTGCCAAGGCTTCGCGACGAAACAGCTCGTTGGCGTCGGGTGTCGACGCGAAAGAGCGAAGAATCACCTTTAGTGCAACACGCTTGCCGGTACGCTGGTTGGTTCCCGCCCAAACCGCCGCCATTCCACCCTTGCTAATCAGGTGGTCGACGCAATACCTCCCGGCCACGACCTGTCCAGGACGCAGGATCGTCTCAATATTGTCATATTGCGTCTTTTCACCAGTCATCGCAACTATGTTGGTTGGATGCTGGACTGCGTGGATCGGTGAGAAAAATCTTTCGTCTGTAACAAAACCCCGCGGCAGTTCTCGCCATCCAACTGTGCGGAAACGGCAACACCAGAATGCAACCACCGCGCCGCTACGTACTCATTTCTCCATGCCGCGATGAAGCCAGCTACATGAGGCGCACGCTCGAAAGCGTGTCGCAGCAGAGCGTTCAGCCGGCCCTTTGGGTCGTCGTCGATGACGGATCCACGGACGAAACACCCGCGATTCTGGACGAATACGCTGCTCGCCTGCCCTACCTGCGCGTGGTTCGGCGCAAAGATCGGGGCGGGCGCAGCGTCGGGCCAGGCGTCATCGAGGCATTCTACGAGGGACTCGCGACCGTCCAGCTTGAAGACTTCGACTACCTTTGCAAGCTCGACCTCGACCTTGAGTTGCCGCCGCGTTACTTCCAGCGATTGATCGAGCGCATGGAGGCCGACCCACGCATCGGGACGACGTCCGGAAAACCGCACTTCGTCGACCCCAAGAGCGGCGCGTTGGTTTCCGAGCTGTGCGGCGACGAGATGTCGGTCGGAATGACGAAGTTCTATCGCACTGCCTGCTTCCAAGAAATCGGCGGCTTCGTTCGCCAGGTCATGTGGGACGGCATCGACTGCCACCGCTGTCGCATGCTCGGCTGGATCGCCGAAAGTCGCGACAGCGAGGATCTGCGCTTCCTCCACCTGCGCCCGATGGGATCGAGTCAGAAGGGCATCTGGACCGGGCGGGTGCGCTGGGGGTTCGGACAGTATTTCATGGGCACAGCACCTCTCTATTTGGCTGCCAGCGCGATCTATCGGATGCCTCGTCACCCGCTGTTCGTCGGGGGCATTGCGATGCTGTGGGGATACCTGAGAAGCGCAGCCAAGGGGGCAGCTCGCTACGACGACCCAGAATTTCGCCGCTTCCTCCGGTCCTATCAAACCCAATGTCTCGTGCGCGGAAAATCCAGTGCCACGCGTGCGCTGAACAAACAACAAGCACCGGCGTGGCAAGCGAGGCATGGCACCCTCACCCCTGCGTTCCGCGCAGCTGGCGGACCCATCTAGGCCCGCCATGGCAGAGCACGCGGATCTGCTCGAAGCATTTGCGCAGACCGTTCGCAGCCTAGGGCAGAAGGTCGCCGTCGAGTCGCCGGAAGGTAACTTCACGTACCACGAGCTCGACCGCTATTCAAATCAACTTGCCCATCGCTTGCAAACCCTCGGCGTCGGGCGCGAGGCGCGGGTGGGCATCTCACTGCCGCGCGGTGCGCTCGAGCTTATCACCATGCTCGCCACCGTGAAGGCCGGTGGCGTGTATCTGCCCCTCGATCCGTCACACCCGGCTGAGCGGCTGCAGGGGATCATCCAAGAGGCCTCGCCCGAGGTCCTGGTGGTCCACCCTGAATCGCGGTTGCGGACCACGGCGCGCACCGTCGTGCTGGGCAGCATCGAAGCCTCTGTCGAGAATCAACCGGACTCGGCGGTGACGGTCGCGTGCTCGCCCGAACAGCTGGTCTATATCCTCTTCACTTCCGGTTCGACCGGACAACCGAAAGGCGTCGAGATCACCCGAGGCGCTTTGGCCAACGTCCTCGGTTCCATGGCCGGCAGCCCAGGCCTTGGCGCCGGTGAACGGTTGCTCGCGATCACCACGACGTCGTTCGACATCGCCGGTCTTGAGCTCTTCCTTCCACTGTGGGTGGGCGCGACCGTGGTCATCGCGGATCGCGACACCGCGCGGGATGCACGCAAGCTTCGGCAGAAGTTGGAAGGCAGCGCGATCGACCTGTTGCAGGCGACGCCCGCGACCTGGCGATTGCTGCTGGAGGCGGGCTGGCGTGGCGACCGGAAGTTGCGCATGCTCTGCGGAGGCGAAGCGTTGTCCCCCGCGCTGGCCGATCGATTGCTCGCCGTGGGCGGCGACCTGTGGAACGTGTACGGCCCCACCGAAACCACAGTGTGGTCGTCGCTGCAGAAGATCGAGCCCGGCTACGACCGCATCACCATTGGCAGGCCCATCGACAACACACAGATGTACATTCTGGACCAGTCTTTGGGGCCGGTCCCCGCCGGTGAAGAAGGCGAGATCTGGATCGGGGGCGCGGGACTTGCCCGCGGCTACCACGGGCGGCCGCAACTCACCGCAGAGCGTTTCGTGCAAAACCCGAACGGTCCTCAGGGTGACCGCATCTACAGAACTGGCGATCTCGGCCGCCAGCTTCCCGATGGGCGCTTCGAGTGCCTGGGACGCATCGACCACCAAGTGAAGATCCGAGGCTTCCGTATCGAGCTGGGGGAAATCGAGACGGCCTTGCGACGCGTGTCCGGGGTGAGCGAGGCCCTGCTCGTCGCTGACCGGAACGATGACGGCGACGCCAGGCTGATAGCGTATTGGGTGGGTCCTGCGAAACGCGCGGCCTTGATCGCCGCGGCGGAGCGAAGTCTGCCCACCTACATGCTTCCGGCCGCCTACGTCCCGTTGCACAGCTTTCCCCTCAACAGCAACGGCAAGATCGATCGCAAGCATCTGCCGACACCTGACCGTGCGGCGTCGGGTAAGGGCCCGGAAAGCAGACTCGCCAGCGACATGGAGAGGCGCATCGCCTGGGTCTTCTCGCAGGTGCTCGGCATGCCCGACATTCCGATCGACCAGAGCTTCTTTACCTTGGGCGGAACCTCGGTGATGGCGCTGCGGACGGTGGCGCGCATTGAGCACGAGCTTGGCATTGAGCTCGCCATGCAGGCGTTCTTCGATGCCCCGACGGTGGCTGGCGTCGCGCAGAACGTCGGCAAGAAGTTTTCACCTGACACCCCCATCGTAGCGCGGCTGCGCGAGGGAAAACCGGAACAGCCAGCCCTGTTTTGCCTTTTCGGCGTGACCCTGTATCAGGACTTGGCGCTGGGCCTGACCCAAGACCGCCCCGTGTACGGCATCCACATTCCCTTTCGCTACGTGCCGGG
>PMLH01000330.1 GCA_003159055.1 Myxococcales bacterium | reverse complement strand
GGAAACCATCGTGCGCATGCGCGATCGCGGGATCATTCGCAAGCGGCTGGTGTTGCTGCAGCTGTCCGGCGACGACAGGCCCGCGACCGGCGACAAGATCGCCGCCGCGGAACAACCCACCGCAGGCCTGATCACCAGCGTAGGCTGCCTTCCTGGCGAGCATCCGATCGCGCTCGCCATCGTCGCCAGCGCGGTTCCTGTCGGCGCCTCGGTTCAGATTCAGCGCGACGGCGCGACGCTCGCCGCGGAGGTGGTTGCCGAATCCGCGCCTTGGGGAAAATCCTGAACGCCCGCGGGCTTCGTCAACGAGCCGGTGATCCGTAGAGCGTCTCGCACGGCCGAAAATCCTGATAGCGCGCGAGCCGTCTCGTTCGTAGAGTTGGCGGCGTAGGAATTTCCATGCTTGAAGTCTCTCGCTTCCGCTCCCTCCTTCGTCGGGTTTGGTTCGTTTGCTTGCTGGCGCTCGCGCCGTCCTGTTCCGACACGGGCGCACCACCGGTCTACCATCCCGCAATCAAGATGCTGGTCTTCTCCGACCCACACTACTTCGATCCCTCGCTCGGCACCACCGGTTCGGCGTTCGAGGCGTACGTTGCGCGCGATCGGAAGCTGATCGCGGAAAGCGACGCCGTGTTTCGCGCCATGGTTGCGGCCGTGCAAGCGGAGAATCCGCAGGCAATTCTCATCGCTGGCGATCTGACCAAGGACGGCGAACAAGCATCGCACCACCAGGTCGCCGCATACCTTCGTCAGATGCGGTCGGGCGGGCGCAAAGTGTTCGTCGTCCCAGGAAACCACGACATCCAAAACGATGCCGCCCAGAGCTACGCGGGCGATGTCGCCACGCCCGCGCCGACCATCTCGGCCGCAGACTTTGCGAATATCTACAGCGACATGGGCTACGCAGCCGCGATTGCCCGCGATCCGACCTCGCTCAGCTACGTGGCGGAGATCTTTCCCGGCCTGTGGTTGTTGGCGCTCGACTCGTGCATTTACGGAGATGTCCGCGCGCCAGCGGCGTCATCGGGTCGGTTCACCGAGGCAACCAAGGCATGGATACAGACCCAGCTTGACCTGGCGACAAGTCGCGGGGTGCGCGTGCTCGGGATGATGCACCACGGGTTGGTCGAGCACTTCACCAACCAGGCTGCCATCTTCCCCGAGTACCTCGTCGCCGACCGCGACGCCGTCGCGGGTCTGCTTTCGAACGGCGGGGTAGGTGCGGTCTTCACCGGACACTTCCACGCCAACGACATCACCCAGGGCTTGCCGAGCGGAGCCGCGCGAACCATCTACGACATCGAAACCGGCTCGACAGTGACCTACGCGTGCCCCTACCGCATCGTCGACGCTTCGACCGACGCGTTGGCCATCACCACCAAACACGTGACCGCCATCGATTACGACCTACAGGGCGCGCCGGATTTCCAGACCTACGCGCACGACCGCCTGCGGGTTGGACTTGAGACGTTGATTCCTGAGCTGATGGCGCAGGCGCAGTACACCCTTACCGACGCCGAGGCGGCCGAGGTTTCGCCGTGGCTTGGCGACGGCCTGGTGGCGCATTACGCTGGCGACGAGGTCATGCCAGCCAATGTGCCAGGCGAAGTGCAGACCCTGATGTTCTCCGGCAATGGCGTTGAGTTGCTGGCAGGAATGATGCTGCAGAGTATTTGGACCGATCTACCGCCGGCCGACAATACGTTGGTCCTGGATCTCGCTGCCAGATAGGGCTCACGACAGTCGTCGCGCCACCTCTTCGGCCAGCGCGAGCGACGAGGTCAACCCGGGCGAATCGATGCCGAAGAGGTTGAGTAGCCCCGGCACGCCGTGAGCCTCGCGGCCCTGCAGCACGAAATCTTTGAAACCAGCGTCGGCGGGCCCCAGCTTGGGCCTGACACCGACGAACCCTGGCGAAAGTGCACCGTCGCGCAGGGCGGGATAGTAGCGGCGAACCGCGCGATAGAAGAAATCGGTTCGGCCTTCGTCGAAACGGTAGTCCGGGCGGTCGACCCAGGTCGCATCCGGACCGAATCGCACGTTGCCGGCGAGATCGAGCGCCACATGGATGCCAAGCCCGCCGCTCGCGGGAACGGGATACACAAGACGGCGAAACGGCGCTGGCCCCGACAGCACGAAGTAGTGGCCCTTGGCAAAATGCGCCGTCGGAATCGTCTTTGGATCGAGCCCACGGAACGTGTGCGCCACCGACGGCGCAGAATAGCCCGCGGCATTGACCACGGTGCGAAAGTGAAAGCGGCCCGGATCGCTGCCGCCGATGTCGAGCTCGATGCCGTCGGGGGCGATGGTTCCGCCCACCACCGGGCTTGCAAGCACGATGTCAGCACCCGCTGCCTGCGCCTCCGCGGAAAGCGACCGCATCAGGCCGTGGCTATCGACGAGGCCGGTGGACGGCGAAGCCAGCGCCCGGGTGCAGGCCACGGCTGGATCGAGATCGCGAACCTCGGCAGCGCTGAGCCAGGCCAGATCGGCCACGCCATTCGAAGCCGCCTGAGCCTTGATATGCACGAGCTGCTCGATCTCGGTTTCCTCGACCGCGACGACGATCTTGCCAATTGGCTTCCACGCCACACCTCGCGACTGACAGTAGTCGGCGAGCATTCGCCGACCCTGGACGCACAGTCGCGCCTTCAGTGAGCCCGTCGGATAGTGGATTCCGGCGTGCATCACTTCGGAGTTGCGCGAGCTGGTGTGGAGACCGGTGGACTTCTCCGCCTCGAACAGCACCACCTGGCGGCCGAGCAGCGCAAGCCTGCGGGCGATGGCGAGCCCCACGACGCCACCGCCAATCACGGCGCAGTCGAGCTTTTCGGTCATGCCGGGCAGAGTATCGCCCCTGCCCTCGCTGCGCCAGCGTTCTTGCGGTTGGAGTAGGGCGCGTCCTGTCCGCCACGACGCGAACGCCCGACGGTCAGCGGCATCACGGCTTTGTCACCCCGGAGCCTGCATTGGCATCGTAGTGCCACCTATGAGCGTCGAGGCGCCAGCACAGCTTAGAGACGACGCGGTCTTGCGTTCGGGTCAGATCGTCGCGGGCAAGTACCGCGTGGACGCATTCCTCGCCGAAGGTGGAATGGCCGCTGTGTGGGCGGGCACCAACCTGAGAACCGGCAAACGCGTTGCTCTGAAGGTCATCCTGCGCTCATTCGCGAGCAACGCCAGCGCCGCCGAGCTGTTTCGCCGTGAGGCGCTGGCCGCCAGCAAGGTCAACCATCCCAATGTCGTGAACATCTTCGACGTGGTCGATCACCAAGGAATGACCTGCATCGTGATGGAGTTGCTGGAGGGAGAGACCTTCGCCGCCTACTTGTCCCGAAAAGAGCGGCTGAGCCTCCAGGAAGCCGGGGCCTTGTTGCTGCCGGCCATGCGAGGCGTGGCGGCCGCCAATGCCCAGGGCGTAGTTCATCGCGATCTCAAGCCAGGCAACATCTTTCTTTGCAAGGGTCCCGACGGCCGCCTGCTCAATATCAAGGTTCTCGATTTCGGCGTCTCGTCCATGGCGGAGCGGGCGCTCGCACCCTTGGCGCAAGAATCCGAGGAATTCGTCCGCTTCGGCACGCCGGCATACATGGCGCCC
>PMLH01000333.1 GCA_003159055.1 Myxococcales bacterium | reverse complement strand
GGTCGCCCCTTCTTCGACAACCTCGGGCGCCAGCCAGAACGTCTGGCCCGCGTTGACCTCATGTGCCTGGGCATCGCCCGCGCGGAAAGCGGCCACGTGCCCCTCGGCAACGCGCACCCACGAACCCTGTTCCGCGAACCCGACGGAAAAGCGCGTACCCCTGACCTCGACATGGCCGTCCGGGGTCTCCACCGCGAAGCTCTCCTCGGTCTTGCGAGGGCCGACGGTGACGTCGATCTGGCCGCGCTCGAGCCGAAGGTGCAACGCTCGCGCGTCGCCCAGCAGCGCCAGGCGGGCCGCTCCGGTCACTCTCGCGCGGGCAGCACGGCCGAGGGTCAGCTCGGCCGGCCCCACGGCTTCCAGCACACCGCCAGAGGACAGCGTGGCACCCGCAGGCATGCGATGACCGTCGACCAGGACGGTTTCCGACAACATGTCCAGGCGGCCATAGGGCGCTGCCGGCAGAGCCTCTCGCGACAGATGGAACCAAACGCCGAAAGTAGCAACGGCCGCCAACGCGCCAATCGCCCCCCAGCGCCAGCCCCAGCGCGCGGGCGGGGCTGAAGGCGTGGCCGGGCCGGCGGCCAGCTCCCGCTCGACCGCCAGCTCGATGCGCCGCAAGGCGAGCGGCGAGAACGAATCGGGCTCAAGGTCCCGTAACGCAGGCAGCCCGTGCTGCCAGCGGGTCAAAGCCTGGCGGCAGGATGAGCACCACTCGGCATGATCGCGCAGACGCAACTCAATGGCCGCATTCACCCTGCCGTCGAGCCATTCGAACATCAGGCCTTCGAACCCCCGGCAATTCATTGTGGTCCCTCCCCCTTGGCCAGAAAGGCACTCAGACAAGGATCCCGACGCGCGCGGCGTTCAATATCGCGTCGGGCATCGTACACGCGCACCTTGACCGCAGCCACGCTGGCCCCCACCATCGCGGCCACCTCTTCCAGCGGGTGACCTTCGAGAACGTGCAGCACGAAAGCCACGCGTCGCTTGGCCGACTGAGTCTCGAGGATGCGATTGAGCTGTTGCAGCCCACAGCGAGCATCGACGGCAGCATCGGGGTCGGGGCCGGGATGGGGCTCGCCGGCAGCCATTTCCAGCGGCAGAGGACGTGCTGGGTATCCTGACACAGCGCGCATGCACACCCGCACCGCAATGCGGGTCAGCCAAGTGGAAAAAAGAGCTTCGCCGCGAAACGTGGAGATCGAGCGAAATCCCTCAACGAAGACGGTCTGCACCAAGTCCTCAATCTCAGGCGACGGACCCACCAGACGGTAGACCATGCGATGGACCCGACCTACGTGCAGGCGGAACAGCTCGCCGAAGCTGGCCCGATCCCCGGCGCGCGCCCGGTCCACCAGGGCGGCCCCCTTGGCTGCGGAATTGGGGAAAGGGTTCGGGCTCATCGTGGTATTAGTGCCACGCACGAGGCGCGGGGTTAGCACGACCGTGTTGAATTCGTACCGAGCGGGTCACCACAGCCCCAGCTCCAAGGCCAAATCGATCGGCACTTCCAGTCTGGCAGCATCAAGCGCGGTTGTCCCATCGATCTGATAGCGATTCGACAGCAGAAGACCCACGACGCCAGCTTGCAAGGAAAGACGAATCGCCGCTGTAAGATAGAAACGCACCGCCACCGATGCGCCCGCGCCGGCCACCGTGGACCAGTCCGTGTTGGAACCCGCCGCCGCCGTGGTGTGGGCACGCCACAGCTCGCCCTGCAGCAGTAGCCCGGGGGAGATCTCGAACGGCCAAGCGCGCCAGAGGTATTCGGCGCTGATTACTAGGGGCAAAGTCTGCAGGTGGAACGCTGTGTCTCCCGATTGCCGATTGCTCGGGGCCAGAACGCGTAGGCCCAGTCCCAGCCGGACATGCGATCCAATCAGCCCAAGGCCCCGTAGCAGCACACCCTGTTGGATCAGATCGCCAGCGGGAAAGACGACTGCCGTGTAGCCAAGCTGGCCATCGACCGCCGACGGAAGCCTTTCCTTGCCCGGGCGAGACGAGATCCTGTCGGTTTCGCTCTCGGGCTGGTCGAGTGTCGTGCGCAGCAGTTCCTGAACCTTGAGTGCCAATGTCCGGTACAGATCCGCGTCCCGCGTCGTGCGCGGCATGGTGGTCAGGATCGTCCGGCGAGGCGCCAGGACCATCAGCAGGATCTCGACCGAGCCGGATGCCAACAAAGAGACGCGCAGAACCGCGTTGGTCCTCTGGCTGGCAGCCAGGCCGGAGCGCAGATCCTCACTGGCGGCCGAAGTTGTTCGCACCTCGATTCGGCTTGGGCCGAGGTACGTGCGCAGAGCATCGTCCAATAGTTTGGCGTCCAAGGGCGGCTCCGCGGTGGCGACCAGGACCGTAGCGGGCCCAGGCGCAGGCGGCGCCGCTGCGGTCACGAGGGCCAAACACACGATCAGCGAGCCGCCGAACATTGCTTTGAATGTAGAGGAGCGGATCAACCTTGCCAAGAGCATCGTCGGGCAGCCGTAGCTTGCATCGATCTCGCGGGCTTCCCTGTGCACGTGGCAAGCGTCCAGCCGGCACCGTCACCATCGTCGCGGGCAGCTACTTCGCCCGGGGTCCACGCAGGGACCGAAACGTTCACCCTGCTGAAACAGTCCGCTAACACGATAACGGCTACACTCTATACTCGGGTCATGGAAGCCAGATCAGACAAGACCACACGAACCCAGAACAGCGCGCGGCCTCGCCAGCATCCTCGCGTGCGCGAGGCTCGCACGTTCGATTTGGACGCCATGGTCGATCTTCTCGGCTGCCTGTTCAAGCAGGAGGCGGATTTTTCGCCATCGGTCACCAAGCAGCGACGCGCGCTCGAACTGATCTTGGCTCAGCCAACCATGGGCCGGCTGTTCGTGCTCACCCGGGGCGACAAAGTGCTCGGGATGGTCAGTCTGCTCTTCACCATCAGCACTGCGGAAGGCGGCAAGGCTGCGTGGCTTGAAGACTTGGTGGTTCGTCCCGAGCAACGAGGACGCGGCCTCGGCACACGCCTTCTGCGGGCCGCGGTGGACTGGGCGCGCAAGGAAGGGATCGCACGAATCACGCTTCTCACCGATTCAGATAACCTGGGCGCCCGCAGCCTTTACCTTCGCCACGGATTTGTGGCTTCGGCCATGCAGCCCCTGCGGCTCCACCTAGGGCGCAAACCGGGCGTGCGCCGTGTGACTCTAGCGATGGCATGATGGTCTCGGCGGAGAAATCCTTACTTCGGCCGGCCAACGATTTCTGTCAGATGTGTCGCGCTGGATCGGGACGGCACATACAGTCTCTCAACGCTCTGGCGGCCGTGGCCCGAACCTTGGCCTCGACGTCCTCGCAAGAGGATATGTTGCGCGAGATCCTTCGCGTGCTGGAAGAGCATTTGGAGATGCGCCGTGCGACCGTAATGTTGCTTTCGCCGGACGGCAGCGAGCTGTATGTCGAAGCCTTGCGGCCGGCGGGAACCAACCCGCGCGACGGCGCCCGCTACCGGCGCGGCGAAGGCATCCTCGGCCGCGTGGTCGAGTCGGCGCGTTCCTTGATCATTCCCAGCATCGAGGACGAGCCTCGCTTCCAAGACCGCGTGCACCGCCGCAAGGGCGGGCCCATCGATCCCAAGGGCTGGAGCTTCATCGCGGTGCCGGTGTTGATCGGCAAGGAAATCGTGGGCACGCTGTCCGTCGATCTGCCCAAGAGGGACATGGACTTCTTGCAAGATGCAGAACGCGTGCTGGGCGTGGTGGCGGGACTGATTGCCAACGACATCAAGCGGCGCAGGGAATTGCGGGCGGAAACCGCGGCACTTGAAGACGAGCGAAAGCGACTGATCTCCGAGCTTCAGACCGGCACGCGTCCCGAGAACATGGTGGGGGATTCGGCGCCGATGCGCGCGGTGTATGCTCGCATTCACCAGGTGGCCGAGGCAGATACGACAGTTCTGATCCGCGGTGAATCAGGAACTGGCAAGGAGCTGGTCGCAGCGGCAGTTCACTACCTCAGCAATCGGGCGCGTGGCCCCTTCGTCAAGGTCAATTGTTCCGCGCTCAGCGAGGGCTTGCTGGAGAGCGAGCTGTTCGGGCACGAGAAGGGCGCGTTCACCTCGGCGCTGTTCGCACGTGCGGGCCGACTTGAAGAGGCAGATGGCGGAACCCTGTTTCTCGACGAGATCGGCGA
>PMLH01000570.1 GCA_003159055.1 Myxococcales bacterium | reverse complement strand
CCAGAAGACGAAATTGATGATGCCGAAGCCCCACGCGACCGGCCGATTGTTGCCCCAGACGCCAATGCCGTAGTAGAGCGTGTAGCCCATGCAGAAGCCGCCAACTGCGAGGGCGCTGAGCGTAAACGCGAGTGCCACATACCAAGCGCGCGGCGGTCGGCGATCGGGGAACTGCAAGACCTGGTCGTCGAGCGAACCAGGCGTGACCTTACCTTCGATCAGGACCATCGGCTCGAGCGCTTCCGGCAGAGCTGCCGCCGCAGATTTCATCGTTCACCTCGCCCGGATGGGTTCCTGAGCTGGGCCAAGTAGGTAATGGCAGGTTTGGTACCAAGCTCTTCGAGCACTCGGAAGCCGCGGTTGCTGCGCGAAAGCTTGGCCACGTCGCTGCCAGGATTGTTGAGATCGCCGAACACGATGGCGCTTGCCGGACACGCCGATGCACAGGCGGTCACCACGTCGTGGTCGCGCAAGTCGCGGCCTTCGCGGTTGGCCACCTGCTTGGCGTTTTGAATGCGCTGGACGCAGAAGGTGCACTTCTCCATCACGCCGCGCGGCCGCACGGTGACCTCGGGGTTGTACGCAAGCTGCACCGAGGGCGGCGTTTCGCTCGTGAAATCGAGGAAGTTGAAACGGCGGACTTTGTAGGGGCAGTTGTTGGCGCAGTAGCGCGTGCCCACGCAACGGTTGTACGCCATCTGATTGATGCCGTCCTCGCCATGGTTGGTCGCATTGACGGGACACACCGTCTCGCAAGGGGCGTTGTCGCAATGCTGGCACAGCATCGGCTCGTGCACCACGCTGGGGGCCTGGCCCTCGTCTTCGTAGTAGCGGTCGATGCGAATCCAGTGCATCGCGCGCCCCTTGCTCATCTGCTCGGGGCCCACCACGGGTACGTTATTTTCCGACCCGCAGGCCACCACGCACGCACCACAACCAACACATGACGAAAGGTCAATCGCCATGCCCCAGCGTGGACCCTTGTGCTCGTGGCCCTCGTAGAGGCTCGGCAGCTCTTCCGGTTCGCGTGGATGTTGCGGCTTTTGCGCGAATTCGGCCAGGGTCCACTCGCGGGCGATGTCGCGACCGTCTTTCGTGTCGTGGCCCTGGGCCAAAATGAGGTCTTGTTTGCCACCGGTGGCTGTCATGCCGTCGAAGGCAATGACCTGCAGACCAGGCAGGGTGGCAAACGCGGCCGCCCGGGTTCCCACTTGTGCCGCGACGCTGGTCTGCGAGCGGCCGTGCCCAAGCGTCAGCCGCAGCACCCCCTGTGCCTGCCCGCGCTGGCGCAAAATAGGCACGGCGGGGCCGCGACCGAGCGAAACCATATCTCCATTCTTCAGGCCCAGACGATCAGCATCGGCGATTGCGATGGAAAGTGGATTGCCCCATGACACCTTGGTCACCGGATCTGGCATCTCTTGCAGCCAGCCGTTGTTCGCGTAGCGCCCATCGAAAAGGCGCGGGTCCACGTCGAGCACCAGCTCCATCGCGCCCGTTCGCGCCGTTTGTGCTTGGGCCGCCGCACGCGCGCAGGCGGCACCATCCAGCTTGCGGGCCGGCAGCGCCTGCGCGGCTCGTCGGAAGAGTCCGTCGTGCAGGCACGACTGCCAGAAACGTGTGAACGCAATCGGGCTTTGCTTGGGCTGGACGTCGTTTTCCCAGCGCTGCTTCATCCAGTCTTCGTAGGTCGCGCTCTGCCGGTGCCCCAGTCGGTCGAGGACGCGAAGAAGAATGTCCTCGGCCTGGAGCGTGTCGTAAAGCGGCGCCACCACCGGCTGCTGCAGGGTGAGCACCTCCGGGCTGGTCTCGAAGTCGTTCCAGCTTTCCAGCCAATGATGGGTGGCCAAAACCAGCGAGCACAGACTCGCGGTCTCGTCGGGACCCATGCCCATGCGCACGCGCAATGGAACTTTCGCCAGGGCCGCCTTGAATGCGTCCTCGTCCGGATAGTCGTAGGCCGGGTTGACGTCCCAGAAGATCGCGGCGCCCACGCGCCCGGCAGCCATGTCGTCCACAAGTTGCTTCAGCTGGCTCGGTGCAGCCAGTGAAGGCGCCGGAAGGGACTGATCGCTCGCCAACGTCGAACCCTCGGCGCCTAGCATTGCGCTCAGCACCAGGCACGCGGCATGAGCCTCGGCCGACGCTGCGGGCCCGGCCAGCACCAGCGCCTTGTCCCGCGCTGCGCACAGATCCGCCACCAATGCCTCCAGGGTTCCCGCGTGCGCTGTGGCCTCGGGCAGTTTGTCGAGGGCAAACGGCTCGAGTGTCGGCAAGGAGAGCCCGTCGGGCAGCGGGCGCCCACTCTTCAGGTGGACCGCTCGCACCAAGCCGAAGGCGATGCGCGCAAGTGCAGACGGGCGCACCGGGATGCGAACGTCCGCCTTGCTGCCGGTCAGACTCATCCCGCCCTCCAGGACGTACAGTCGACTCATCGGCCCGGCGAAGGACGCTGGCCTGCGCATGCTGGAAAATCCAGCTATTGCCGTGACCGTGTCGCCCAATCCGCCGATGAAATCGGCCTCCAAAGCCAGCATGACAGACGCCTTCTCGAAACGATACCTTGGCAGTCGGATATCGCCGTAGAGCTCCTGCTCGGCCTGCCTGGCGGCATGGTCAGCGGCGGGTTCCCAGGCCATGTGACGGAGGCCGGGCAAGGCCTCACGAAGGCGTGCGAGCAGGGCGCGGCGGCTGGGGGACAGAACTGCGGGCGTGATGAGCACGATGGGCTTGCCGGCGGACGCCGTACGCCCGAGCTCTCTCGCCAAGCGATCGAGCGCCTCGTTCCAGGTGGTGGGACGACCATCGAGGCTGGGGCCGCGCAGCCGGTCGGGATCGTAAAGTCCCAGCACATCCGCAATCGCGTGCAAGTTGGTCTTGCCCCGGTACAGCGGATGCTCGTCGTTGCCCTCGACGAAAATCGGTCGGCCCTCACGCGCCTTGACCAGCACGGGGTAGGCCACCTCGCCCTCCTGGAAGGTGCTGGCGTAGTAGTCGGCCACGCCGGGAACGATCTCCTCCTGCTTCTTCGTGTAGGGTACGACGGCCGCGCGACTCGGCGAAGGCTTGCAGCCTGCGCCGGTCGCAACCGCGGCCGAGGCGCCGAACAACGCCAGGAACCGCCGACGTGACAAGCTGTCGTCGCCGCCGTTCCCCAGCACGGGTAATTTGACGAGGGGCTTGCGTTCATCCATGGCGTTTCACGGAATTGGGAGCGGGTTTGACGACCAGCTTGGAGGCGGTCGTAGTCGCCGTCGTGGGCGATGACTCGGCGTGTTCGGCAGACGGCGAAACGGCTAACTTGCGCCGGGACAGCTTCCAGGCGACAAGGCCAGCGAGGGCACCAGCCACCGCGCCGAGCAGCCGGCGTCTTGGCGGATTCTTGTGACTTTCAAGTTGATGGGCTTTCATCGGTGGCACGCAAAGCAGTTGGTGGGGCCCTGGGTGACCTTGGAACCTGGCGGGACCGCTGCGTGGGCGTCGCGGTGACAGTCGAGGCAGGTCCCCATGCGCATGAGCATCTCCCGCGAAACCTGCTGCATGGTTTGCACTTCGCCGTGGCAGGTTTGGCAGGCGATGCCGGCCCCGACGTGCGGTCGGTGGTCGAAGTAAACGTGGTCAGGCAAGGTGTACACGCGCTGCCAGGCGAAGGTTTGGTTCGCCTTGACCGCGGCCGTGATGCGCTGGATGTCGGGCTTGTCGGTTCGGGTGACGCCATGGCAGTTCATGCAGGTTTCCAGGGCGGGAACCCCTGCGTGTCGCGACCGTTCAGCGCCGGTGTGGCAGTAAAGACAAGGGATCTGGTTGTCGCCCGCGTGCAGCTTGTGGGAAAACGCAATGGGCTGCTTGGGCGAATAGCCAGTGGCGAACCGATCGGGCTCGGTGGCGTAGCCGACCGCCAAGACCGTGGTCAGTACCGCTGCGGCGCCGATGGGCAGTACGACTCGCCAGAATCGATCACGTGGATGCACGGGGTCCTCTTGTCTTGTTCCAAGCGCGACCAAATTCGGGCAAATTTGGTCCTATTATCGTCGATTGAATTCGTTACCATTGTCACAGCTGGAGGCGGGGGCGCTCGTTAGATGCTATGACGACGACCGAGGTAGCAGTGCTTTTGTGGAAAGCGTTAGGCGCCGTGCAGGCGATGTAGGTCAGCCGCCGCACAGGCCATGCGCGCAGTCTCGCCAACGCGCCGCGCGCGCCAGAGCAGGTGGTGCGGGGTCACCGTGGGCGGCACAAACGGGACCACGACAGTTTGATAGCCGGCGGCTTCCAGCCGCAAGGTGCGCTCGGCGTCCACGACGGATTGGACAAACCGGCGTCTCACCTCCGCGTGGCGCGGCAACCCGAGCGCGTCCGCCTTGCTGACCGCCAAGGCGGCGGCGGCCACCTTGTCCGACGTGCAGCAGGGCACGAGCAGAAGATGACGGGCACCGTTTCTTACCGCTTGGTCAAGGATCACATCCGAGGCGGCCCCACAGGCATGCAGAGCAACCACCAAGTCGGGCGCCCCCGGCCAGGCCGCCCCATCCATGACGTCGGCTTCCCGCACCGTGAACGCAATGTCGGAGCCAGCCAACTCCGCGATCGCTCGCCGGCAGGCGGCAGCCTGCCTTTCATCGCGCTCGATGAGGATCACGTGGGCGCCTCGCCCACGCGGCCTGAGCAACAGCTCGGCCGCCAACAAACCCACGTAGGCCTTGCCGGCAGCGGCGTCGACCAAGGTGATCGGCGATTTGCTCTTGCCGAGCACGCGTTCGATCTCTTGCAAGAACGCGAGAATTTCGGTCGCCTTTTTGCGGTCCTCTTTGCGCAGGGACGTGCCCGCGGCACCGATGAAGAGCCGGTGAAGCGCTGCCTCGACCGTCGCGAGCTCTAGCATTGGTTAGCTGCGGGCCGCGCGTGAAAGGCGCTCCGCGACCCCACCGGTGCGAGCGCGAATGTCGAGGTAGAGCCTGGCCAGGACCATGGCTGGAACTGGAAGAAGCATCGCCGCTAGAAGGTCGGCGAAGAGGAAATGCACGAACACCACCGCCCGGCTTCCCGACGGTGGAAACAGCAATTCGGCCAGCATGGCTGCGGCGACGCCAGCCAGCCCGAACAGAAGAAACGCCAGCACGGCGCGCCGGGCGTCGGTCTTGACCAGCTCGAGACTTCGCTCGAGGGCCGCCCTGCCACGGCGTTTTTCAAAAAGCACCACGTGCGGAAGAAAGATGAAAAGCACGCTCAAGGCCAAACCTGGCAGCACGAACAGCGCATGGCCGAGCGCCACCAGCAGGGCCGCGGGTAGCAACGCGACCCAAAACAGCTCTGCGCGTGCCAGCAGGATGGGCCAAACATCGGCCAAGCCCGGCAGCGCAATCCTGGCTTCCTGATCCACGGTCGCCAGCGCCAGGGCGGCCAACGCCAACGGCAATGCCAACCCGAACATCAGAAACCCCTGGATGAGGGCGGCCAGGCGCGCGCGAAGCCAGCCGCTCCCTTCGTGGTCTTGTGCCTTCGCCAGGGGAACCGCGGCCGTCTCGACCGAGGTCAGCGCCGCGAGCTCGGCGGTGGCTTTCGGGTCGATCTGGCCACTGGCCTGGCTTTGCTGAATGCGCACTGCCAGCTCGGCCTTGCGTGCGGAGAAATCGACGGTTGCGCTGCCCTTGCCGAGCAGCGTGGGCTCGGCGCTTGGCATGGCGGCCGCGAGCAGGCAGGATTCAACCATCGAGGCAGGCAACACGAGAAGAATCGCTAGGAGGAAGAACGGCTGCAGATTCCGGAGGTAGTTACCAGTCGCCCAGCCAACGAGCCCAAACACCATCCTGGCGTCACGGACGATGCGACTGCTTTCGCGAGGGGTTTGCCGCGCGGTCTCTTGGTCGGGCTGCGGAAGCACGAACCGAGCGCCGTTGCCAACCACTGGAAGGTCGACAGGTGAATCGACGCGCGGATGTTCGCCAGACGGTGCCTCTGGCGGGCTCGCCATCGGGGCTGCGAGGTAGGTTGGAGGGGGCAGATCGACCGGAGGCTCGCCGACTTTCATCGCGGGGGGCGAGGCGGCTCGCGGCGCAGGCGTGGTCTTGACTGGATAGCCAGCTGGCGGCGTCACATCCAGGCTGATGACCAGCTCCGGGTTGTCACGCGCCTCTTGCTCGGTTGGCAGACGGGGCACAGGCGGCGGCGCGGGAGCCGGGATGTTCCTCGCAGGTTTGGGCGAGGCCATCCCGAACATGGTCTTGCTGAGCGCCAGCGACGGGCTTCCCTTGGAAATCGGATTGGGCGGTGGCAGAGACACAGCCAAGGGCGTCAGCTTGCGGCTTGCCGCCGCGAGCGGCGCTGACGGTGGCGCAACGCCAAACAGGGTCTTCTGCGAAGCCTGGGCGCCATTGCCCAAGTTCTTTCCGGTCCTGGGGCAGATACGCAGGCCCGCAACGTGGTCCTGTCCGCAATAGATGCAAATGCTCACGGCTCGGCCTTGTCTTGAGATCTTAGCCCAAGTTTGCAAAGCCCGCCCCATGCGGACCACCGCGCAGGCGCCTTCGCACCGGCGTTACGCGCTGTGAGACTCGGTGAGTGAGAACTAACAACGCGACGCGTCGTTCCAGATCCGCCGAATTGCGTCGATGAAAAGGACGTGACCGACGAGACACTGCAGATTGGGCACTCGGCCGACCTGACCGGGAAGATCCTCGGCGGCTATCGGCTCGTGACCCATTTGCGCAATGGCGGCATGGGCACAGTGTACTATGCCGAGCACACGCTCATCGGCCGTCGCGCCGCGATCAAGGTCCTTCATCCGGAAATCTCGCGCAATCCTCAGGTGCTGTCGCGTTTCCTCATCGAGGCTCGTGCGGCCAACGACATCGGCCATCCCAACGTTGTCGAGATCACCGACATCGGTCAGTCGGGCGACGTGCACTACATCGTGATGAGCTTTCTCGAGGGCGAGACCCTCGGCGAGCGACTGGAAAGAACGAAGATCCTCGAAGAAGACGCGGTCGTGCGCATCGTGCGACAGGTCGCCTCGGCGTTGGCCGCGGCCCACGATCACGGCATCGTGCACCGGGATCTCAAGCCCGAGAATATCTTCCTGCTGAACCATCCTGACTATCCCGACTACGTGAAGGTGCTGGACTTCGGCATTGCACGTGTGCGCGAGTTGTCGTCGGGCAGCAATGCGACCGCCGCGGGTTCGATGCTCGGAACTCCAGCATTCATGGCGCCTGAGCAGGCACTCGGACGCGTGCAGGAGATCGATGCACAGTCCGACTTGTGGTCAGTGGGCGCGATGATGTTCACGCTTCTCACCGGCGAATATGTGGACAATGGCGAGACCGTCAACGAACAACTCGTTGCCGCGGCAACACAGGGGGCGCGATCGCTTGCCGAACTGGCACCCGACATGCCGAAGGCAGTCGTGGAGATCGTGGACCGTGCGCTGGCGTCTGATAAGCCATCCCGCTGGGCAGACGCACCATCCATGCAGGAGGCGGTGCACCAGGCATACTCAAGTCTGTATGGTGACACTTTGGTTGGGCGAACTGCGCTGCTTATGCCAGCGGAGGCTCATGGGGAGTCGCCGGTCCAACGCGCGCTGGCGCCGACGCACTCCGCAGGGCCGAAGTCGTCGAGCGCGCTTGGGGCGAACCTCGATGCGATCACCGGCCGGCGCACGACGGCTGAGGGCAGATCAGCCAAAAGATCAGCTCCACAACCCGACATCTGCATCGACATCCGCAGCAGTCCCAATGTCGATTCCACAGGCGGTGTCGGACCCGAGGCCTCGCCAGGTGCACTGATTCCGAGTGCCGAAAGCCCCGGCGAATCGGCTCAGCTGGGCGCTGGCGTTTCAACAAGTTCGTTTGCGAACGACGAAGGCAACGAACCTGCTGCGCTGCCCGGTCCGCTAGATGTTAGCCCCGAGCCAACACAACGCGAAGTGCTCGACGTGCACGAGCAGCGCGATCGCCGTCGCCTGATCGCGGTCATGGTGCTGATGTTGCTCATAGCTTCGGGATTCGGAATCGCGGTATTGGCTCGTGATCATGGCGCTGTCAATGCGACCGGCGCAACGAGCTGAGCGTCGGAGTCTGACGACGAATCTGCCAGCGGTGCGCCTTCCGCGAGCTCAGCGGCTGTTGCTGAAAGCGAGGCTCCGAGTGATTCGAGCGTGTCCGTTGTGCCCGAGGGTCCGTTGGGCAGCGGACGATCGGCGTCCAGCAAGATGGGCAAGGTCACAGTGACGGTG
>PMLH01000529.1 GCA_003159055.1 Myxococcales bacterium | reverse complement strand
TTCCCGCTGCGTCCTCGGGCGCGGCCGCCACATGCACCGCGACCTCGACCTGTGCCAGCCGCCCATCCGCGCGCCGCCGAACCGCCCCGAACACTCTGGGTTGCGCCGTCAGCGCACTCGCTGCGCGGCCGGTACCCGAGCCCTGCAGGCTGGACAGATCAGGCGCGGTCATTGCGCCGTCCGGACGCGCGGCGGCTCCGCGCTCCGCCAAGCCCGTCAAGGCTCTCAGCATCACGTAGACCGCGGCGACGGTCATCACCGGCTCGACCAAGGGCGAATGGCTCACCAGCTTGCGCATGGCCCAGTTGGCATCGCCAAGGTTGGCGGAGCCGTCGATGATTAGAATGGAATGCTCGCCCGCGCCTGGCTTTTCCTCTTTGTGGTCGCCCGACGAAGATGGGATTGCCTTCAGGTGAAACAGCCCGGGCGCAAAATCGCCCTCGGAAAACTCCAAATCCACACCCTGCGGTCGCGGACGCAGCCAGAGTTTTCCCGTCAGATTCCACGCCGGCACTTCCAGCTCCCAGGCGATTTCCAGATCCGTGATTCCAGCTCCCCGCGTTCGCCTGGAAACGATCTCGGTCCGACGAAAAGCCGGCATGGCTTTGCGATAGGACGCCGAATCGGTCAGCACCTGGCGCAGCCTTCCCACCGGCGCTGAAACCCTCGTCGCCAAAAGGACGCGCACTGGGCGTGCGCCGGCTGGGTCGTTCATCAATACCAGGTCGACATCGCCCAGACGATCGAGCGTCGCCGACACATCATCGGGACTGCCGAGGCCCAATCCACCGGCCAACCAAAGCCAAAGAACCAGCCCCGTGCTCATGTCATGCCCGGGGCCGCCTCATTGGCCACAATCGGATTGCCGATGGGCATGCCCAAACCGACTGGCTCGAATCCACGGAAGGGTGGAGGGCTACGCCTTTTCCACCATCTGGTCGTAGAACGCGACGTACTCGTCAGGGTGCTTGCTTTCCCGCACGGCGATGGCCGAGCGCGGGTGCTCGTTGAGCATGCCGGTGAGCATGTAGGGAATGCTGTAGCCCCAATCCATGGTCTGCCGCAGCGGCAAGAAATGCTTCTGGATGCATTCGATGACCGGCCGCAGGTGGAACTTCGGATTCTTGAGGAACGCGAGCAAGAGCTCGAGTGGACAGTTGCCCGCGCCGCGACCAAGGCCCGCGATCGTGGCATCCAATCGATCCGCGCCGACAATGAGCGCCTCGATGGTATTCGCGTAGGCGAGCTGCATGTTGTTGTGCGCGTGAATTCCGACGTGTTTGCCGGTCCCTTCCACCGCCGCCAAGAATCCTAGGACGATGTCGTGCACTTGCTCCGAATAGAGCGCGCCGTTCGAATCGACGACATAGATCGTGTCCGCCGGGCTCTTCGCCGCCGCCGCCAGGGCGTCTTCGATCTCGCGATCCTGCACCGCCGAGATCGCCATGATGTTGAGCGCTGTCTCGTAGCCCTTGTCGTGCGCGTCCTTGACCATGTCGAGCGCGCCGGGAATTTGGTGGATGTAGCAGGCCACCCGGACGCAATCGATCACGCTCTTGTCCTTGGGGAGAATATCGGTTTGGTAGTCCGTGCGGTCGACGTCCGCCATCACGGACAACCGGATGGTACGGGGACCGTCGCCCACCACCCGCCGGATCAGTTCCTCGTCGCAGAACTTCCATTCGCCGTGCTGACCGGCAGCGAACAGCCGTCGCGCGCCCTTGTAACCCAGCTCGCAATAGTCGACGCCCGATGCAACGCAGGTTTCATACACCGCCTTGACGAAGGCCTCGTCGAACTTGTGGTTGTTGACCAGCCCGCCGTCTCGAATCGTGCAGTCGAGGATCTTGATGTCCGGTCGGTAGCTGACCCAGTTGCCTTTGGCGTCCACGTGTTTTCTATGCAGCATCGCTTTGCTCTTTCCGCCCGTCTTTCCGGGCAGGCCGCCACTCATACCACGAACCGGGTCAAAAATGCCGGACGAGCGCTGTCCGTATTTCGAATCTCGATAACACGCAGCCGGGCGCCGCGCTCCCCGGTCCCTTTACCTGCCGCTGAAAAGAAGCCACGCAAACAGCGCCCCGATCACGACCGCCCCGGCCATGATCCCGAGCAGCAGGCCCCTCGACATCGCCGGTCGCTGCAACGCCTCCGGTGGAATCGCGTAGCCGCTGGAAGTGCGAATCGGCTGCGAAACTCCCTGGAGATTCCCCAGGGGCGACGGCTCCAGTATCGGCGGCACTGGGCCAGTCGCCGCGGCCGCCGGCGCACCAGCCGAAACTGTCGCCGGCATCGACTGGCTGGCGCGGGCCTGCATTTCAGCCACCGTGTCGCGCTTGAACGGCCCTGCGTCCTGTCGCAAGAACTCGCCCGCGGTGTCCCGCCGTCCGGAACGTCGTCCGGGCCAGTCGGCCTCGGTCGACCACGCGCGCGGATCGATGAAGCTTCCCGCTTGAGCCCCGCCGGCCACCGGCGCAACCACCTGCCCGCCACCTTCCTGAGCATTGTCGAACTCGAACGACGTGAAGGCATCGAGCTCTTGGTGCAGAATGGTGTCGATCGTGCCGAAGCGCTTGGCCTTACCGCCCGACGACTGCGTGGCTTGGTCTTCGACACAGGCGCGAACCATCTCCGCGATGTCGCGCTGGATCATCTTCAAACCACGCGAGAACTGATAGTGCGCCAGCGCATCCTGAAGATCGGTGGCGGTTTGGAAGCGATCCTCGGTGCGCCTGGTCAGGGCCTTGCGGCAGATTTCCTCGAACTCGGGCTCCACCTCGGGGTTCTGC
>PMLH01000054.1 GCA_003159055.1 Myxococcales bacterium | reverse complement strand
AGATCCAGGGCAATCGAGTCTTGTACGTCCTCCCGAAGTTCGGAGGTCTGATATCGGCGCCCGTCTGGATTTCGTGCGAAGCAACTCGGCGAGATTGTTGACTCGGAAATGCAACATGTCGCGCCCTTTTCGCGTGGGCACGAGAGTTCTCAGGTGTCCGAGCTGCTCTCGGCAACGATGGCTGCGATTGCTATGCGCAAGGGCTCCAGATCGTGCTCGACCACGTTCCAGACTTCTTGCCAATCGACTTGGAAGTAGGCATGCACAACCGCGTTCCGCATGGCGATCACGCGACGCCAGGGAACACTCGTGTGCCGATCGCGCATCGGCTCCGAGATTCGCGCCGCGGCCTCGCNNCTCACAGGACCACGGCGTCGGCAAAAACCCGGTCGCGAAACCTGTCGCGAAGACCTCGCGCACTGACTACATCCACCCGACAACCCAGGACTTCCTCCAAATCCATGATGAGCTCGCCGTGGTCCATGAGGCTGCGTCCCGTATCGAAGTCAACGACGAGGTCAAGGTCACTGCCCTCAGCTGCATCGCCGCGCGCAACAGACCCAAATACCCGGACATTGTGTGCGCCATGGAGACTTGCCAACGCGAGGATTTGATCCTTGCGCTGCCGAAGATCGTCGAGCGTTAGGCGCGGCATGTGCTTCACCCATACCTAAAGTACGCCGCCCCAAGGACCGCCGCAACTGGACGATCGAACATCTACCCCGCTCCCCGCCTGATCTGCGTCATGGCAGCTCCAAAGGTCAGGCTCCATGGTGGCGTCGCCGCAACCGGATCCGCCGCCCAGCGATCCTAATCCCGCGCCGTTCTTCATGGGCGAATCGGGAGGGCTGAGGTAGTTCAGTCGTTGCAGACAGACGGACTGATACGCTGGCTAAGTGATCGAAGTGATCCGGTTCTTTCGAGGGAAATCTGATAGGCGGTCAGGAATTTCAATTCAGGGATTTCTGTTCTTGACAAACGGCACTGCTGGTTTGAAGGTTGCTGGCCGTGTGGTCCAGCAGATCCAGTGGCAAACCGGGGTTGTCGGCAAGAAAGGGCAAGTCGGTCTCGGAATTCATCCGCAAGGCCGCCCTTGCTTCGATTGTCGCAAGTTTGCCCGTCGCATGTGCTTCGTGGTTCATGGTTGGTTCGGAGCCCGCCTCGGGGCCGCCCGCAAGCCGTCCACAGGCGACCTACCGCGTGCCGGAGTGCCAGCTGTCCGTCGGACGAACCGCGATTCCCGGTCCGGTCGACCAAACCTACTACCTAGCAACCGGTCCTGAAGGACGGCTTGTGCTCTACGAGCTCGATCGGTCGAACACCGGCGCGATGATTACCAGCCACTGGGTCGACGCGCAGGGCGATCACTTCTTCAACTATGTAAAGCGCCAGCCAGCGTGGGAGTTCATCATTCCGCAGGACCGCGTTGGACCTGCTTGGCGATTGGTCTATAAGGCCGGCACGTATGCCGTGACAACGGAAGCCGACTACGTTCGGCCGGCGTCCGGCAGCCCGGTGGCGTTCTGTCCAATGGTCCGGACAGATCAGCCTGATCCTCTTGCGGTCGCTGGCATGGCCGAACCATCCGCACCGGCGGCGGTCGCTACCCCCGCGTCGGCAAACCCGTTTTGGGCCGCGCCTTCGGAAACACCGGCCGTCGCTTTGCCGGTCGCACGCACGCCTCCTGTCGGCCAACCAGCGCCTCCTACCCAACCCGTGGGGACCGCTGCCCAGACTCCGCCGGTTGGAGGACTGTGCGCTGCCGATGCGGATTGCAAAGGTGGAAGGACTTGCGTGAGTCGCCACTGTACCTGGCGTCCGGCGGTCAGTCGTTGTGACAAGGATGTTGACTGCCCCGGTGAATTGATCTGCATAGATTCTCAGTGTCAAGCCCCTGGAGCGCCTGCGCCACCCAGCCCGGACTCGCACGCGAGATCGACCGGGCTCAGGAAGAAGAAGGCGCAATGACATCTCCCGCAAGACGCTGCTGGCGTGGGGGTGGATTGGTCGTCGCCGCGATGGTGACTTGCTTGGTAGGGTTTCTGCCATCGGTGGCGTCGGCTGGCGGTTAATGACATGCGGATAGTTGCTGCCCTTCATGGCCGTCTTAGGCGTATTCAAACGGACTGCGATGTCGGAAAGGAAAATTCAATGCGAGTTTGTACTTGGTTGATAGTGGCCGCCCTGGCGCTAGCCGGAAGCGGCTGCGCGCGATATTATGTTTACCGTCCCACCCAGCCCGGCCAAGCCTACGTCGTGCGGCACCAAATGCTGCGCGCCGATGCGGTCTACAGCTGCGATGCGAGAAACAACTCTCCGGTGTGCTACCGGATCGAAGAAACTGAGCGACAGTGAGGAGGAGACTCGTCATGCAGCAAACTTTGATTGTGGCTTTCTTCTTCCTGTCGACTCTCACCGGGTGCTCCTCGGTTACCAGCGAAACGGGCTTCTCCGGTGCGGACGGCCCGGGCGGAGCATTCTGGTACGTGAGGGATGGTGCTTTCAGCTCGCGCATCTTCCACTGCCCGCCGCAGACCCAGATCGGCCCGCACCGTTGCGTGGAGGCCCAGATCATCGACTATGCCGCAGAGGAAACACCCGGCTTGCCACCCCAACAGATGGCGCCGCAGCCGATGATGCCGCAGCAGCAGATGATNNGCCGCAGCCAATGATGCCCGCTCCGACCACGGGCGGCTGCATGAGCGATCTGGACTGCAAGGGCGGACGCATCTGCCGAAACAGAGCCTGTTCCCAGCCCTAGGTAGAGCGTGTCGGGAAATTGCGTGCCGCCCGAAGGGCCGGCACGCGGCTGGCGGCTTGGGGGCCGCATGGGCGAGGGCGTGAGCGAGTTCGTGGGCGGCAGGCGACAGGCGGGAAGCGTG
Source organism: Myxococcales bacterium (assembly GCA_003159055.1). The sequence goes on along the minus strand of PMLH01000054.1, from coordinate 87 downwards.
GGGCGAGAGCGTGAACGCTCCGCGGGCCGCGCACGCTCACGCAAGCCGCCCACGCGAGCCGCGACACGCTGGTCGCTCACGCTACCG
>PMLH01000628.1 GCA_003159055.1 Myxococcales bacterium | reverse complement strand
AAGATGATGATGTTGGTGACGATGTCCATGTAGGGCACGAGGTTGATCTCGCCGGTTTCCTCCTCGGCCTCCTCGAATTCCGCTCGCATGTGGCGCATGCGGGCCCGTACCTGACGTTTCGTCATTGCTGGTTACCGAAACCCTATTTCTGGATCTGTCCAGCCGCGCCGCCGTGAGCAGATTCGGCCAGGAGGTTCTCGAGCTTAAGTGAGAAGGCCTCCAGATCGGCAGCTTGACGCTTCGACATGGCACCCAGGATCGCGTGGGCGATGATGCAGGTGACGGCGATGCCGAGACCCATGGCGGTGTTGTTGAGTGCTTCCGAGATACCTCGCGCGAGGAGGTTGCTGCGTTCTTCCGGCTTCGCGGCGGCGACGGCACCGAAGGCGCGGATCAGACCGACGACGGTTCCAAGCAGACCGATCAGGGTCGCGATGTTGGCCAGTGACCACAGAATCTGAATGCGCCTCTTGATCATTGGTGTCACGTCGACCAGGGATTCTTCAATGGCCTGCGCGACCGCCATTTCACCGCGGTGGACGCGCTGCAATCCAGCCTTCGCTACTTGCGCCACCGGGGCGGCGGTGGCCGAGCAAAGCTTCACCGCGCGGTCGACGTTGTTGGCAAGCACGAGCTTCCGAACATTTTCCAGAAAGGCACGCGCGTTGACGCTGCTTTTGACCAGGAAGAAGTACAAGCGCTCGATGATCATCGATAGCACGATGGCCGACGTCCCCAGGTTGAAGTACATGAGGGTGCCGCCGTCTGACAGGAACTTTGCGAATCCTTGCATCTCATCCTCCGCGGGCAGCGAGGCCCGCCTTAGCCATTTCGTGTATGGGCTCGGCCAGAAGCAACTGTTGTGTCCAGAGTCTTTGCTACAGGTCGTATCTTATAGGCGGGCCTTAGCGTGTCAAGCTAGCGAAAGCCGAGGCGTTTGTTTCGCTCGCCACTGTTTGGCTGTGTCTCGCTCGGCACGGAACCTTCACTTTTTCTACCGGCGCTCTTCATCCTGCCAGCTATCCTCAGACCCACATGGTCGATCCCGATTGCCTGGCTGCGACGCGCTTTGCATTCCTAACACCCAGGGCACTGCCCAAGGCGGACACGCTGACGGGTCGGGTGGTGGTTCTCGACATCGCCTTCGCCGCGGAAACCGGGAAGACGTCATTCGACACCGTGACCCTGCCGTTCCTTCAAGGATTGGGTTCGCGGCTGGCGGCCTGGGTCGACCACCACGACCATGAGCGCCACGTTGACTACGTCGGCGATTCTCGCTTCATTTTGGCGACCAAGGCCCAGCACGGCGGCTGTCCCGAGATGGTGACACCAGAGCTGGTGGCGCGCGTCGGGCCGGTCGACACCATTGCGGTTCACGTCGATCTCGATGGACTCTATTCCGGGGCGAAATGGATCTTGGGTGGCGTCGAGCCGTACGAAGGCGCTGACGACGATGCGCGCAAGATCGACACCCGGCGGGGAAAACCGGGGCCCATCGCAGATCGGATCGACCGCGCCTTGCGGGCACGTTTTCGCGACGAAACCCTCAAGCATAGAATCCTGCAGTATCTGATCGCCCGCACCAAGTCGTCCGTGCATTTTCGGGAAATCGACGCGGCAGCACGGCTGGTCGACCCGCTGCTGGAACAGGCACAGCGTCTATCCGAACAGTACCGCGTCGACGGTGAAGTCGCGTACGTTGAGGTGAAATCGGGTGTGCCCTACGACAAGACCGAGCTACTTCTGCTCGGGCAACAACGGGCAACGGTGGCCGTGGTGCGCGACGCAGGTTCGCTGTCGGTGGCAGCGGACTTCGATTCCGGCCTCGATTTCGTCAAGCTGTTCGACCTCGGCGGCGGGATGCCGACGCGGGTTTCGATACCGGAAGGCAGACGCGACGAGGTCCTGGCCAAGCTGGCGCGGACCACCGCCCATTTTCGCCGCCCGGGCGGCGCTACTCGTCCTTGAACCGGTCAAGCTTGAATTCGGCTGACTGGCCTGTGGTCGGTGGCGCGGGCGTGTAGCCGGACCGTCCGCCAGCGCCTGGGTTGAAATCTGCGCCGACGCTGCCTCCTTTGCTGACCCCGCGGAAGAAGAGGGCAAAATCCTCGGCGTTGGTGGCATTCGCCAGCGCCTCGTCGTAGGTGACGAATCGATTCTTCACCAGCTCGGTGAGCGATTGGTCGAAGCTGACCATGCCGTACGGGTCGCGGCCGGTCGCAATCGCTTCGTGGATTTCCCGCGTGCGCTTCTGGTCGGCGATCAGCTCCTTCACACGTGCCGTATTCACCAGGATCTCCACCGCGGGAACCATGCCCATGCCGTCGGCCCGGGTCACCAGACGCTGGGAAATCACGCCCTTGAGGACGGCGCAAAGTTGCAGGCGTGCTTGTCCTTGCTGGTGGGGCGGATAGAGCGCCACGATGCGGTTGACGGTCTCGACGGCATCCACCGTGTGCAGGGTCGAAACCACGAGGTGTCCGGTTTCCGCCGCGGTCATTGCGATTTCCGTGGTCTCCAGATCTCGCATTTCGCCGACCAGGATGACATCCGGGTCTTGGCGCAAGGATGCGCGCAGGGCGCGTGCAAATGACGTCGTGTCGAATCCGATCTCGCGCTGGTTGATCACGCTGNNGGATCCTCGATGGTGACGATGTGGACGGCTTTGTTCGAATTGATGTAGTCGACCATCGCCGCCAGGGTGGTTGACTTGCCCGAGCCGGTAATCCCGGTGACCAGCACCAGGCCGCGCTCCTCGTCGGCCAACTCAAGCACCTTGCTTGGCAAATTCAGTCGCTCGAAGGGCGGGACGTTGGGCGGGATGAGCCGCATGACCACACCCATGAACCCCCGTTGCTGCAACACGTTAACTCGGTAGCGGTACCCGTCCTGAGTGGAATAGGCGAGATCGACGTCCCAGTTCTTGTCGAAGATCTCGCGCTGCCGCGGGTTCATCATGCTGAACCCGAATTCCTCGATAGCCTCCTGCGTCAGCGCGGGCACATTTGCAACTGTGCGCAGGTCGCCCTTGACCCGGAAAATTGGGGGCAGCCCCACCTTCAGGTGGACGTCCGAGGCGCCCAGTTGGCGGGCCGCGTTTAGGACCTTGTCGAGAACGCTGATCATGGTGAGCTCGCTGGTCGCATGCCCGCTCGGGGCACAACCCATCCAGCGTACCATGTTCCGGCGATCCACGCGCGATGCTGCCCACCCAGAGACCTCCCGCCCGGAGCACATCCGATGGGTCTTTTGACCTTTTCCCGAGTCTCACCTACGGTGGTGGGGCGTGACTTCATCGGAGAAAAGGGCCGGTTCCGGACAAGAGATCCTGGTTCTCGACGCAGATGAGAGCGTTCGCAAGGGTGCCGAACGGCTTCTGCGCGAGGCTGGCCTGACCGTGACCATCCTGGCCGACATTGACCGTGCCAAGGACCAAATCGCCAATCGCTTCTTCCCGGTGGTTCTGACGGATCTGGACACGCCGGTGCAGAACGCCGCCATCGACCTCATCAAGTTCGTGCGCGAGCGCTCACCGCTGACTGCAGTGGTGGTGATGAGTCGCCGGATCGGATTCGACGCGGTCGCGCCGGTGTTTCGCGCGGGCGCCACTGACGTGATCCCGAAAGCTCGTGAATACGTGTCCGACCTGCGCGAGTGCGTGCTCAAGGCGGCCTCCGAGGTCCAGTCGGCAACCCGGCGCGAGCAGCTTCTCACCGAGCTTGTCGACACAAACGAGGAGCTCCTGCGTCGGATGATGGCGCTGTCTCGTCAGGCGATTGATGCCGAGGACAAGATCATCGCTCGTGAAGGCGGGCAGTCTTCGTCGGCGGTTGGGCTGGGCGCGCTGGATTTGTTGCTGGTCGACGACGATCCGACCCTGGCCGCCGAGCTTGAGAAGGAACTGACCGAGGACAAGGGCTGGCGGCTGCGCCACGTCCAGACCGGCGGCGAGGCTCTCGACAGCGCAACCCAGGTGCCGCCGATGGTCCTGGTGGCAAAAGAGAATCTGCCCGACCTCACCGGCAGCATGGTGGTCAAGAGCATCAAGGGATCGGTGCCAAGCCTTATCGCGATGGTTTTCGCGCCGCCGTCCCCGGGACACGCGGGCGAGCTGCGAATCGCGGACCAATATCGGCTGCATGTGCTCGTTCCCAACTTTGTCGCACCGTCGGAGCTGATCACCCAACTCGGCGAGGTGCGCGCGGCGCTTGGTCGCAAGGCGCGCGAGCGACGCTACGTGAAGATCTTCCAGAACCAATTCACGGACGTCCTGCAAAAATGCCACAAGCTCAAGCAGGAAGTCGACCAGCGGCAATCCAGCAAGTGACCGGCGCGCGGGCCGGAACGGGAAGAACCGCGGAGGACACAGACGGAACGGAGTCCGAACCGGAAGAGGATGAGTTCGGGTTTGGATCTCAAACCGTTCGGCGCTCCAGCAAATGGCTCGGATGGACATTTCCCAGGGCGGCCAGCATGGTCTGTCGCAGGTTTGGATGCTGGCTTTCCAGCCCATTGAGCAGCGTCTTCATCTGCTTGCGCTGGGCGTTCGGCAGCGACCCGCACAGATTGCAGGGCAAAATCGGTACCCTCTCGATTGCCGCGAATTCGGCGAGGGCTTTCTCGGCGCAGTAGATGAGCGGCCGGATGACGATATGCGCACCGTCGTCGCTGGTGAGGCGCGCCGGCATGGACGCCAGCTTGCCGCCGAAAAACAGGTTCAGCAGCAGGGTTTCGATGGCGTCGTCGCGATGGTGTCCGAGCGCGATTTTGTTGCAGGCAAGCTCGTCCGCCAGCCGGTAGAGCACGGCCCGGCGAAGCCTGGCGCACATCGAGCAAGGCGTCTGTCCCTCGCGGACCGTTTGCTTCACGATGGAATAGGTGTCTTCGCGGACGATGCGATGCTGGAAGCCGCGTCCGTTCAGCCAGGCAACCAGCGGCGCGGCATCGTGCCCAGGCTGGCCCTGATCTAGGTGCACGGCGGTGAGCTCGAAGTGGACCGGCGCTCTCCGCCGCATGGTTTCGAGCAGGAGCAGCAAGGCGTAGCTATCCTTGCCGCCTGACACCGCGACCATGATTCGGTCCCCTTCGGAAATCAGATCAAAATCCGCGATTGCGCGCCCCACATCGTGGAGCAGGTCTTTCGCGGCGTGACTCGAAGCCGCGCCTAACGTGGAATGCAAAGATGGCATGGACTGCAAATACGGCAAGTGGCGCTAATCTAGGGGAGGATTGCATGCGAATCCAGGCTACCAAAGGGGTTTGCTGTTTACTTATCCTGTCGCATTGCGGGTTGAAGCGACGGAGAGACAGCTAGAATAGTGTGCTAGAGCCGAGGCGTAGCTATATGGCCAGCTTAGCCAAGTCCAGGCGAGGCAGACGCGGCACCATCCTGCGATGGGTGGTGTTGGCCGTGATCGTGCATGCGGAGATCCTCGGTCTGGCGGGGCTCTTGCTCTACTTCTGGGCACCTCGGCAGTCGGAGCTTGAGGCCAAGCGCCGGGAAGCTGCCGCGCGCTCCGAGCCGATTTCGGTTAGCACCGTCGACGATGACACCGCCAGGAAGATCATCGCGGATCTCGAACGGCAGGAAGAAAAGGCCAAGCAGGAGCAGGTCAAGAAGGAAGAGGAGTCGGTCAAGTCACCTGGGCAGGTGATCGACTTGCCTCGTCCGCGCGAGGAGCGGCGGCCCGACGAAGCCCGTTTTGCCGCCGAGTACGACTCGTGGGTCGAGAAGGAGACCAAGCGCTACGGCAAGTTCGACCCGAGCGCGCAGCAGCGGCACGCCGGCGACAGCGATCCGACCAAGCGCAACTCGCCGGCGTTGACGCCGAATCCGTCCGAGACGCCGGCTTCACCTGGCCCTCTCGCCATGCGCGCGCCGGCCGAGGAAAAACGCAATCCCCTCACGCGGCCACAGGCGGGATACCGCGAGACGGACTCGAACCAGCCCGGCAGCGACGAGCACATGCCGAGCGACCCGGAAGGCGCGTTCTCACACATGGGGAGCGGCGCGCCCCGTCCTCGGCCGCATAGCGAGGAGGCGCCCGAGGCGTCCGGTGGCCGTCCGGGGCTCTATGGCTTGCTGCCGACGGAGGAGCAGATTGCACGATCGGTGGGAAGCGGCACGCAGGATCACCTGGAAGGCATCGACGAGGGGTCAGAGACGGCGCTCAACGCCAAGCGCTGGGTGTATGCGACGTTCTTCAATCGCGTGAAAGAGCGCGTGCGCGACCATTGGAAGCCGGCCGAGGAGTACCAGCGGCGCGACCCGACGGGCCGAATCTACGGCGGCGAAGACCGCTACACGCTCTTGCAGGTCGCGCTGAAGAGCGACGGTTCGCTGGCCAAGGTGGCAGTGGTTCACACCTGCGGCCTCGATTTCCTCGACGACACCGCGGTCGAGGCATTCAAAGAGGCGCAGCCTTTCCTGAACCCGCCGCGCAAGCTGATCGAAGACGGGCACGGTATGCTGAGCTTCGCGTTTGGGTTCTTTTTCGAGGTGTCTGGCGCTCCGCGAATGAAGCTATTCCGCTACAAGAGCATGTGACGACCGGAACCGGCGGCTGGGAGCCGGAACCGGCTCCGGCTACGGAACCGATTCCGGTGCCACCGGATCCGGCCACCGGCTCCGGTGAGCCTACGCTCCCAGCAATCCCCGTAGAACGTAGGGCAGAATTCCGCCGTTCTGGAAGTACGCGGCCTCCTTTTGCGTGTCGATGCGGACGCGTACTTGAAATTCGCCGCTCGTGCCATTCTGACGGAGGTAGCCAATGCCGAGCAGACGATCGGCGGGCAGCTTGGCGACGAAGGTCGGTAGGCCCAGGGTCGAGAAGGTTTCCTCGCCGGTAAGTCCGAGAGTCGCGGGGCTCTGGCCGGGCAAGAATTCGAGCGGCACGACGCCCATCCCGACCAGATTCGAACGATGGATGCGTTCGTAGCTCTGGGCGATCACGGCGCGAACGCCGAGCAAACGCGTGCCCTTGGCCGCCCAGTCGCGTGACGAACCGCAACCGTATTCCTTCCCAGCAAGCACGACGAGCGGAACCTTCTGCTCGGCGTACTTCATGGCGGCGTCGTAGATGGCCATGGCTGTGCCATCGGGCAGATGGCGCGTGACACCGCCTTCGGTTCCCGGCGCCAGCAGGTTCTTGAGGCGTACGTTGGCGAAGGTTCCACGTACCATAACCTCGTGGTTGCCCCGGCGCGCGCCGTAGGAATTGAAGTCCTTCGCGTCGACGCCAAGGCCGATCAGGTGCTCGCCGGCGGGGCTGTCTTTCTTGATCGAGCCGGCCGGCGAGATGTGATCCGTGGTGATGCTGTCGCCGAGCATGGCCAGCACACGCGCGTCGGCAATTTCCTCGACGATCGGGACGGCCTTCGACATGTTGTCGAAGTAGGGCGGATGCTTGATGTACGTCGACGATCCGTCCCACGCGTAGGTCGCACCTTGCGGAATTGGGATGCCGCGCCAGCGAGCGTCGCCCTGGAAGACGGTGGCGTAGGCGGTGCTGAACATGTCTTGTTTGACCGATCGTGAAGCCGTGGTCGCTACCTCGGCCGCCAACGGCCAGATGTCCCGCAGAAACACGGGCTCGCCCTCTTTGCTCGTCCCGATGGGCTCGTTTTCGAAATCGATATCGATCCGTCCGGCCAGGGCATACGCGACCACCAACGGCGGCGAGGCCAGGTAGTTCGCGCGGATCTCCGGGTGGATGCGGCCTTCGAAATTCCGGTTGCCCGAGAGCACCGACGCCACGACCAGATTGCGGTCGGCAATCGCATTCGAGATGGCGACCGGCAGCGGGCCAGAATTGCCGATGCAGGTCGTGCAGCCAAAGGCCACGATGTGGAATCCGAGCTGTTCGAGAGCAGGCATGACGCCGGCTCGTTTGAGGTAGGCGGCGACCACCTGCGAGCCCGGGGCAAACGACGTCTTGACCCATGGCTTGCTGCCGAGGCCGCGCCCGACTGCTTTTTGTGCCAGAAGCCCGGCGGCCACCAGCAGCGGCGGGTTCGACGTGTTCGTGCAGCTGGTGATGGCGGCGAGCACGACGGACCCGTTGCCGATGTGGAGATCGACGGCATCGGCGGCACGGCCGGCGGCGTCGCCTTTCTTCGCCTTGATGAGCGAGGGCAGGGTGCTTGCGAAATTGCTCTTCACCTGCACCAAGGGCACGCGGTCTTGCGGACGACGCGGCCCAGCCACGCTCGTTTCGACCTTGCTCATGTCCAGCTCTACAACGTTGGTGTAGCTGGCCTCGGGCTGTCCCGGCCCGGCGAACATGCCCTGTTCTTTGCAGTACGCCTCGACCAGCTTGATGGCATCGTCGGCTCGGCCCGTCAGTCGCAGGTACCTGAGGGTCTCCTCGTCGATGGGGAACAGGCCGCAGGTCGCGCCGTACTCGGGCGCCATGTTAGCGATGGTTGCTCGGTCGGCAAGCGGCAGGTCGGGCACGCCCGGTCCGAAGAACTCGACCAGCTTGCCGACCACGCCTAGCTTGCGCAAGGTTTCGGTCACGGTCAGGACGATGTCGGTGGCGGTGACGCCTTCTCGCGGCCCCCCGGAGAGTCGCACCCCGATGACTTGCGGAACCAAGAGCGGCATCGGCTGCCCAAGCATGGCCGCCTCGGCCTC
>PMLH01000351.1 GCA_003159055.1 Myxococcales bacterium | reverse complement strand
GAGCTGGGCGGAGCCCGTGGCGACCGGCTTCCTGCTGGCGGCGAAAGCCGGGCGGCAACTGCCCAGGATTTCGGAGGTTCCCAAGAAGGCGACGACCCTTTCCATCTTGCAGAATCGTCGCACCGTCTTCAAGTGGGTTCGGGTCCGATTTGAGCCGCAGCCACGTTGCAGCATGCGCCGCGGTAGCGGTTCGGAATTGATCCTCGCCCGAGAATCAGAACGAGGACGTGGGTTTGAAACGGTAGGCGAAATGAAGTCCATCGCGACTGCTGGCCACGCGTTCGAAGTGCTGCGGGCTGCTCTCAATCAGCTCCTGCTCGGGTGGCGAGGGAAAACCGGTGACGACGTAGTCGATTCTTTCACGCTGAAGGCGGTCTAGCCACGCCTGCCGATCCATTTCACTTCTGACTCGCTCGCCTTCCCGATAGTCAATAACCTCTCCACTTCTTGAAATCGGCACATAGAGCACTTCGTTCTGCAAATTGGAACCAGCGAGGGGGTAGCGAAATCCATTGTGACCGATACCGTCCCATCCATAGCAAGCGTCTATCCGATGGGCACGGCCATCATCGAGATATTGCCAGATCGGCCAAGCGCTTGAGTGGAAGTCCCATAGAAGATGCATGACGAACGCAGTGTCCTCGCTGGTGGTAGCTTCGTAGATCGGGTAGCGATACTTCGTCCGCACACTGGTCCAGGGAATCGCGATGACGCCCAAGAACACCGCCAGCGAAGCAAGCACAGCCCAACCAACCCGAGCCCGCGCACGGCCCGCTGCCAAGACAACCAGGCCAGTTGCCAAGGCCACAGCCAGCGCCAGCGTCGCGGCCGGTAGCAGTTCCATCATTGCCTTGACCACTGGACGCGCCAAACCTCGCGGCAATGCGAAAAGCAATCCGACTATCGATGCTGCAGCCAGAAGAACGTGCGTGATTCGTCTGCCAAACTGAGCTGCAAGAATTGCCAGGAACGCCGGGAGACTGGCAATCAGTCGACCCATCACGATGTACCAAGTTGCTCGCTGTGCGGCGAAGTCGTCGGACAGCAACGCCAGAGCAGGAACCCACACCATGACCAGGCAAGCAGTTGTGCTCGTGAGCAGACGCCGCCGTCTCACTCGGCCGTACAAGGTCATTGCGGCAAGCGGCAGCAGCGGAATGACCCCTGGGCCTAGGCCCATGTACTCGTGCTTCGGACGGGAAAAGGGAATGAACAGAGCCTTCAGGAACACTGACAATGAAGAAGCGGCCCTTTCAGGGGGCGTCAGCTTCCTTGCATAGAGCTCGAAGAGCTCACTGTTGCCTGGAATCACTACATGTTTGCCGAACCTGACCGTAAGTGGATAGACAGGAGATCCCGTCTGAGCCCAGGTTCGCAAGGTGGTAGGCGCCATCAGCAACAGCAGGCCAGCCAAGGCGACCGCCAGAGCCGGGATTCGACCTAACCTTGGGTGTTGTGGTCGGCCCAGCAGGACAATGAAGGTGACGCCGAGAAAACCCAGCCCGGCCACCGTGGGCCCGCTCAGCTTGGAGCTTCCAATCAGTCCGAGAGACAGCCCTGCCAGGGCGGCCCAACTGAGTGATTGTTCCTTCTCAAGCTGCACCAGCGCGATGCCAGCCAACAGGAACGCGAGCAGCACAAACATGTCCACGTAGCCGCTCACCATTTCTACCTGAATGGCAGGAATGAAGGCTGTGATGAGTCCGGCGTAGAAGGACGGGGCTCGCTGTCCTCCGAGCCTCCGCGACAGCGCATAGGCGGCGAGGCCACAGGCCGCCCACATGAGGAAACCGGCGACGGGCAAGAGCGAGTCATTGCCGCTCGCAAGCATGGCCCACCCCCATGGGTACTCACCGGCCTGCGGAAAGAACTCTTTGTACCGCCACTGGTCCGGTGCCAGTTGCTGGAACTGATATCCGTAGTGCACCCAGCGCGCCGGCTTGAAGATGTGATACGTGAGACTGTCCCACGAAAGCGGCGGAACGACGAGGCCGGCCGCAAGTCGCGTCATCGAAGCAATGACCGCCCAGGCGAAGAGCACTGCACGCACGGGTGAGCGGAGTAGCGTTCTCGACGCCACAAGGGCGTTGGACATGGCCCGCGGGAAGTCCTGGCGAGCCGAATCTCCCCGACAGGTTCGATGAACGACCAGGGCCAAGACAGCCCAGAAAGCCGCGGCAATTGGGGGACGGAAGGCGTGAAACGTCGTCAGCAGCTCGAATGCGACGTGTTGAAGAGACAGGAAGACGATGAGAGTGCTCGTCAGCTGTAGCGAGGGGCTGTCTGTGCGGGCCAGGCGGCGCGCCAGGACGTACGCGGTCCAGAACGCTGCCGTGAAAAGGAGCAGCGCCAAAAGGACCCGCGGGAGGAAGAGGATGGACATGGTGTCGAGCGTCAGCGAGAGGCTTTGGCTGCGAGCACTATACAGGATCACTCCGAGCGGCCGTGCCGTCTCTCACAGCCCGCCGCAGTGACGACCCCAACCGCTCGCTCTGGCTCTTCGCCGTCCTCGCATATGTCGCTCGACTGAGGATGGGCGGCTCCGGTCTCCAGGCCGGCGACGGCGAAGTTGTGGCCCGGCGAAGGGGAAGTGAGCTACAAGTCGATGTTGTTCCACTGCTTCTCGTGTCTCTGATGATCCGGTACCACACATCACTCTACGGCCCGGCCATGGCGGGCCTGCTCTTGCTTGGAAGTTGTGTCGACGTGACGCCGCCGTGGGCGAACAGAACCGACGGGCCCCTGCCCGTCAGAGGCAACGGCGGCGCCACCAGCGCGAATCCGCCCAACCCAGGCAACGGCGGAGCGAGTGGGTCGATCCCGCCCATGGCAGGCGCTGGCGGAACGCTCGATACGACGGCGGTCTCTCCTCTCGGCACGGGTGGGCAAGATGCAACCGTCGTGTCGGGCGAGGGCGGCGCGACTGCAGACGCGACCTTGGGGGCAGGCAGTGACGCAGACACCGAGCCGATCGCAATGGGGGGCGTTACCGGCGAGGTCGGCCACGTGCTGGGCGGCAGCGGCGGTGGGTCTGGCGGAGCGACCAGCGGGGGCCACGACGGGTCCGAAGATGTCGCGCTGCCGAGCGACGTGCCACGTGACAGCAGCGCCTCCACGGAGCCCACAAGGGACGGTGCTGTCGACGGGCCGATCAGCCTGGACACCCAGCCTGACCTGCCAAGGACGGCCCCCACACAGGGCCTGGTCGCGTACTACCCGTGCGAGAACGCCAGCGGAACCACCTTGATGGATGGGTCGGGCGCTGGCCACGACGCCACCCTGGTCGGGCAGACGAAGTTTGCCGATGGTCAGGTTGGCCGCGCCCTGGTTCTGACAGCGCAAAATGGCGTCGACGGGGGATCTTCTGGCGGCTATGTCGCCTTGCCCCCCGGGATCGTCGCTGGCGCCAGCGAGATCACGGTCGCGACATGGTTCAATGCCACAACCACGCGCGCCTGGCAGCGCCTTTTCGATTTCGGTACCAGCAGTACGACTTCGTCGATGTACCTCACGCCGTGGAATTCCAGCGGGGTGCCGCAATTCTCGTTTCGTTTTGTGCCCGACGGTGGATCGGAAATCAAGCAGCCGTTGTCGGGCGGACCGACCCTGCCAGCGAACGTCTGGCACCACGCGGCGGTGGTGCTCGGCGCCAGCGGCGCCCGCTTGTACCTTGATGGCACGGAAGCCGCGAGCAGCAGTGACGTGACACTTAGACCAACCGACTTGGGTGCCATGCCCAACAATTGGATTGGGCGCTCGGAGTTCGTCGCAGATCCCTATTTCGACGGCATGATCGACGAATTCCGCGTGTACAGCCGCGCACTCTCGGCCGACGAGGTCGCCATTCTGTTCGCGGCAGGCTCCTAGGAGGGGTTAGTTCTTGAGTTGGCTGATGTCCCTCACCGCGCCGGTGTCGGCACTCGTGGTCATCGCGGCGTAGGCTTGCAACGCGGCCGAGACCTGGCGCTTGCGGTTTTGCGGTTTCCACGCGGCGGCCTTGCGGTCTTCCATGGCGGCCCGACGCTTGGCCAGTTCCTGGTCGCTGACGGCAAGGTGAATGCGGCGGTTCGGGATGTCGATCTCGATGGTGTCGCCCTCGTTCACGAGGGCGATGGTGCCGCCACACGCTGCTTCGGGCGAGACGTGGCCGATGGAAAGGCCAGCGGTGCCGCCTGAGAAGCGGCCGTCGGTGAGCAGCGCGCATTTCTTGCCGAGGCCGCGCGATTTGAGATAGCTCGTCGGGTACAGCATTTCCTGCATGCCGGGGCCGCCTTTCGGGCCCTCGTAGCGGATCACGACCACATCGCCTTCGACGACCTTGTTGCCCAGGATGCCGTCGACCGCCTGGTCCTGGCTTTCGAACACGCGCGCCTTGCCGCTGAACTTCCAGATCGATTCGTCGACGCCGGCGGTCTTCAC
>PMLH01000336.1 GCA_003159055.1 Myxococcales bacterium | reverse complement strand
CGAAGGCGGCAACCAGATCCGCCGGCAAAGGCGCGTCGAAGTCATCCGCAACCCATACCTTGCCCTTGCCACCGCCTGGCCGTCGGCGAAGCTGGGGAGCTGCCAGCGGTACCAAGCGCGCACGCGGCTTTCCCGACTTGGCAATGACAAATTCCTCACCGTCAGCTGCCCGACTTACCATGTCCGACAGCTGGCTCTTGGCTTGGTAGATATTCACAGCCTTGCGCATGTTCCCGCGGCTTTCATGGTGATCCTGACACGTCGGCTCTTGTTGGTCAAGTTGGTCAAATCATCACGGCAGGTGGTCTGAAGCACGTTCGCGCAGAAGGCTTTGAGCTGCAGGCCGTCCCCGCCGCCCCAGCCTTCGCAACCACCGAAGATCATCCGATCCCATCCGACGGTACCTTTCACGCAACTTCTGCGGAGCGATTGCCGACCACACATGCATGACGGTTTTTGCCCAGCCTCCAAGGTCACAACTCGCGACCTTGAATTGTCGAGGTCATTTCTATGGCTGAGCCAAGCCTTCTTCCCGTCGAGCGCATCGAGCGAGCGATCCTGGTGCTACGCGGGCACCGCGTCCTGCTGGACGCCGATCTGGCCGTGCTCTACGGTGTGGAAACCAAGGCGCTCAACCGAGCGGTTAAGCGCAACGTTGAGCGCTTCCCGTCAGACTTCATGTTCCAGCTCACTGACGACGAGGTCGGTCTATTGAGGCGCCACTTTGGCACCTCAAACGCCGACGGTGAGGAATCCTTGAGGTCACAGTTTGGCACCTCAAATAGCCGAGGCGGCCGGCGCTACCTTCCCTACGCCTTCACCGAGCAGGGTGTGGCCATGCTATCGAGCGTGCTGCGCAGTGGGCGTGCCGTGCAGGTGAACATCGAAATCATGCGAGCCTTCGTTCGCCTGCGCCAGATGCTTCAGACCAACGCCGACCTGGCCCGAAAGCTCGCAGTCCTTGAGAAGAAGTACGACGCCCAGTTCAAAGCAGTGTTCGATGCCATCCGCGACCTCATGACACCGCCGGAGACTCCGAAGCGGAAGATTGGGTTCAGACGGGATGGGGCGTAGGCTGGCGGTCCGGCGCCCTAAAGCACGTTCGCGCAGAAGGCTTTCAGCTGCAGCCCGTTCCCGCCGCCCCAGACTTCGAAACCACCGAAGATCACGCTCAGGTACATGCTGCTCGTGATGCCGTAGTCATTTGTCACCGCATCCTTGATCACGCCGTTGAGGTCGAACTCCAGCTTTTCCAGCGGCGTGGTGCTGACGTACGAGATGCACGCTGGATCGCTGTAGTCGATCCAAACGTCCCAGCTACCCGGAAGGCCATCGACCTTTTGGCTGCGATAGGCGGGCGCACCGCCGCGAGGTTGGCGATCGCTCGGCATGAAGAGCCACACCATGAGGTATGCACCGCCCGGCCCTGGATCGTATTGGTACATCGGCAGGGGCGCGCTGTCGGCGGTGAACCACACGTCGTAGCTGGCGTTGTAGTCACTCACCCCCATGCTCTTGGCGTTGCTCGAAAAAACCGTGGGGACTTGGGTCAAGGCCGAAACCTGCTTGGGCAGGTTGTTGCCCTTGGTGGGATGGCCCGAGTAGGTGCCGACAAAGAAGGACGGATAGCCCATCGGGTTGTTATCAGGCGATCGAGCGGCCGCCGGATTTCCAAGCGTGTACGACAGGCCGTTGACGGCCACGGTTTCCCGATCGTAGGTGTTCCACCAGTTCGTCTGCACGTAGTACTGCCTGTTGGATCCAGTGACGGGCAGGAGCGCGCCATCGTACTGCGTGTTCATGGTTCTCTGGAGAGAGGCGGCGTCGTTGCATACGATCTTGGCTGCCGACGACCCGCCTGAGCCGCCAGAAGACTTTGGGGTGCACGTACCCCCCGGCACGCAGGCGTCGCCGCAAGCTTCCTCGCCATCACCGCAGTCGAGCGACGAGAGCTCAAGCGGGGTGCGAGAACACGAAGGCAAGGCGACTCCGACGATCAAAGCGATGGTCAATGGCAAACGACGCATTGGAATCTCCTAGGTCAGAAACCGAAGATGCTAGTCGATGTGCCGTCTGCATGGCACGCCAAATCAACCGGCGATTCTCCTCATCACCGACGCCGGGTTGCGTTCGCCAAGTCGGTGGCAGCGTCCTCGGCTTTGCGTGCGGCGGTCTTGGCAGCGGCGGCCTGGGCTCGCTGTTCGAGCTTCGACACCGCCTCGCGATCGCGCATGGCCTTTTCGCAGTCGGACAGTGCGGCCCGATGTGACGCTTGTGCCGCGGCCAGGGCGGTTGCGCGATGCTCTTCTGCGGCCGCCTTGAGGCGCCCGACCTCGTCCCGAAGACGGCCCAGGTACCCCTCCCGTGCCGATCCTTGCGCCGCCGTCAACGGGCCGAGACCCGCGGCAAGGCGCCGAGTTTCGCCGTCCAGGGTCGCGCACGCCGCGTTCCAGCGCCCAGCCAGGCGGACCTGTTTTTCCTCCTCCTGGAAGAGGCTCGCCGCCGCCAGCTCCAGGGCACACTTGGCGCTGTTTTCGGCGTCCCGCCGGAGGTCAAGCAGGCTTTTCAGTTCGAAAACCATGGGGCCGCACGGCGTTGCGTCTTGGGCCAAGGAAGCTTACTGTTGAATCGATGTCTGCCCAAGTCTCGTCGAGAAGATATCGCATCGAGCGATATCTCGCAGAGGGAGGCATGGGTGCGATCTACGTCGGCAAGAAAATCGGCCCAGGCGGCTTCGAAAAGGAGGTGGTGCTCAAGCAGCTTCTGCCCGAGTTCACGACGCGACCAGAATTCCGGGACTTGTTCTTTCGCGAAGCGAAAATCTCCGCCACCCTCGACCACCAGAACATCGTCCGCACCTTCGACTTGGTCAATTCCAACGACCGTCTCTTCATCGTCATGGAATACGTGCGCGGCGCGGATCTGCGCACCATCGCCTGGCGTGCGCGACGCCGCAAACCGCTTTCGCCGAAGGCCATCATTCACGTCGGCTTGGAAATCCTCGCCGGGCTGGCCTACGCACATGGCCGCCGCTCGCCCACCGGTGAGCCGCTGGGGATCATCCACCGCGATCTGTCGCCGTCGAACATTCTGTGTTCCGGCGAGGGCGAGGTGAAGCTGTCCGACTTCGGCATCGCCAAGGCGGTGACCTATTCGTCGGTGTTCTACCGGGTGCGCGGCAAGGTCGGCTACATGTCGCCCGAGATGGCACACAACCAGCCCATCGACGCGCGCAGCGACCTATTCTCGCTTGGCGTGAGTACTTACGAGACCTTGATTGGCGAGCGCGTGTACGCGGGCGACCTCAATACCCCGGCCGATCAGATCTACGCGCAGCCCGTGCCGCCCCTGGCGACGAAGTGCCCGGGCCTGCCGCCCGAATTCCAGGCGGTGTTCGACAAGGCGCTGGCTCTCGATCGCGACCAGCGCTTTCAGGATGCAGAGTCGTTTTCCGATGCTGTGCGCGAGGCGGCGCATCAGCACGGTCTGCTCTACTCCGCGCCGCAACTGGCGGCCGAGTTACGCGAGTTGCTCGGCCCCAATCCCGACAACTGGCTTCGCGACGACGGAGACCCACAGCGCGCGCAGACGGATCGTCCGGCCAATGGTGCGTCCGATCTTGAGGGTCAGGAGGCGTCGGCCGTCGCCGTCGGTAGCGGTGCTGGCCTCGAGACGCCGACTTTGGTCGAGCTCGCGCGTTCGCGCAGGGCTCGGCAGGCCGCTGGGGGCGGTGATCAGGCAGCGGAACACCCGCGACCGGCCTCACGCGAGCTGGAGGTTCCGGCCGCCTCCCTTGACGAGTGGCCGGCCGCGGGCTCAGCCGCTTTCGCCGTGAACAAAGCGGATCTGCCCGGCCCCGCGACGCCTCCCCTGGCGACCGCGCCGAAGCCCATCAACCCGCCCTGGCCTGCGCCCTCTTTGAACCCGCCTCTCCGAGGAGGCGTGGCAGCAGTCCGGCGGTCGCGACGCAATTTGTGGATCATGCTCGCGCTCGCGACTTTGGCCCTGCTGGCCGCCGGGGCGCTCTTGCTCCGGGGCGGCCTCAGCGGGCCCAGAGCCCCGACCGCCAAAGGGATGATTCCCGGCGCTGCGCTCGTGCACCCGCAACCTCAGCCGTGACACGGCGCTGACTCAGACGTCAGTTTCGCGTCCGTCCCCAACTGCCACCACTTTGGGTGCGGGCATGCCGTTGAAATTGGTGGCGCTGGCCGTGGTGTAGGCGCCGATGTTGTCGCTCACCAGCAGGTCGCCAAGATCCAGGTTGAGCGGCAGCTCCTCGGCCACGGACACCACGTCGAGCGCATCGCAGGTGGGTCCGAACACCGACGAGAGCTGGCTGGGCCCGCTCTTGAACGCCTTGAA
>PMLH01000203.1 GCA_003159055.1 Myxococcales bacterium | reverse complement strand
GGCTACGGCGCGCAGGTCCCTTGCGAGCAGTTGTTCGGCGTCGCGCTTGAGCTGAAGCTCAGCGCGCCGGTGCATGAGGAATCGAGCGCGACAGGCTGAGCGCCCGGGCAGGTGACCGTCGTCTCCCGGGTTGTTGGATTGACTGTCAAGGTTGCGATGGTGGTGCCGCTGGCGTTCTTGACCGGAATCACCAGGGGAGCACCCGCGTCGCCCGAGGCACCCATGATGGTCGCCAGATCGACGGACATCGAGTAGCAGACTGCGGTTCCGTTCTGGAAGGTGTAGGACACGCCGGTGGTGCCCATCTGCTGGACCATCTTCACACCATTGGCGTAGCAGGTCCTCGACTGAAGAGTCGCCAAATCCTGCTGGATGACGCAAGCCCCGCTCGGGACGCAGTTTCCCCCGAGGCTCGCCATGCAGCTCGGCATGGTGCAAGTGCTGGCCGCGCCACCGTCGATGGCCTTGCCACCGTCGATGACAGTTCCACCGTCGACGCCGCTAACAACGGCACCATCGACGCCGCTGACCGCGCCATCGACCGGGGTCGTCGCAGGTGCATCAATGCCAGGGTTGGTCGCAGGCGCATCAACGCCAGGGTTGGTCGCGGGTGCGTCAGGTGTCGCCTCGGCGTCGAGGTTGCCGCCGGGGGTCACCGCACCATCCAGCTTGCCGCTTCCGCCGTCAAGTTTGACGCTCGTGCCGTTGTCGCTTCCGCAGCCGACGGCCAACACGAGAAGTGCCGATGCCAAGAAACTTCCAAATGTGCGCATGTCTGTCTCCTTGAGAAACCTTGGTTAGGCCGTCCTTGTTGCCACAATTCGGCGGAATATTGCACAAGAAAATCATCAGAGCGCGAGCAGCGGTTGGATGTGCGCGGCAACGGTCGCGACGCTGGGCATGCTCAAAGCCCTTTCATGTACTCGCAGAGATCGTCGGGCAGCGGGCTTTCCACGGTGATTGGCTCGTGGGTCACGGGGTGCGGAAAGATCAGCCTGGCTGCGTGCAAGGCATGGCGGCCGAGCCCGTCGAAGCGTTCGAGCAGCTCGGGGGAGAGTCCGCCGTCGCAATACTCCATGAAGGCCTGCTCGCCCGCGCCGTACATCTTGTCCCCGACGATGGGATGTCCGAGGTGCGCCAGGTGCACGCGAATCTGGTGCTGCCGTCCGGTCTCCGGCGCGGCCTCGACCAGGGCATGGTTCGCAAACGCGGTCCGCACCGTGTAGTGGGTGACCGCCGGCAGGCCGTCGGGCTCGACGCCCATCATGATGTGAGTTCGGGTGTCGAGCAGACGCATCGGCGCGTCGATGGTGCCGGATGCCTCGGCCGGCACGCCCCGTACCAGCGCGAGGTAAGTCTTCTTCATGAGCCGCTGGGCAAAGCCGCGCTTGAGGAACGACGCCGCCTGCGCCGTGCGCGCGATCAGCAACACCCCCGAGGTCTCGCGGTCGATGCGGTGGNNGTGTGCATGGGCAGGCCGGCCGGCTTGTCGATGGCGAGGAAGTGCTCGTCCTCGGCCAAGATGCCGAAATGGCGCGGCACCTCGGGCTCGATGGGCGCTGGCCGGTCGATGTGAATGGCATCGCCGGTGCGCACCAGCAGCGCGGGCCGCGGCACCCTCCCGGTCGACAAGCGCACCTGCTCCTCGATGATGGTGCAAATCTTGGTGCGCGACAGTCTGCGGATGCGGTGCTTGAGAAAATGGTCGAGCCGCCAGCCGTCGCATTCGGGCGGCACCCGTAGCGACAGCGGCATGATTTCGCGTTCGCCGGGAACGTTGGTCGGGTCGCCCTCCACGGCTTACGACTTCTTCTTGGCGAAGGCCTGCTCGTCGGCCAGGCGCGCGCCTTCCATCAGCAGGAACGACGTCGAGCGATCGATCTGGTCGTCGCCGTCGACGGAGCCGGCGTCGAACTCGAAGGTTCCCTTCGACCACTGCAACATCGCGCAGATGGCGTGCACACCGTGGGTGCCAGGATCGCCGTCGATGCGCGCGCGAATCACACGCCCGTGGCGAACTGCCAGACGCCCAACGCCCATCGGCCCCTGCAAGGTCACGACGCCCGACATCCGCTCAAGCTCGATCACCATGAGCAAGCTCGACAAGCCGAAGCTCGGAAGCGTTCCGCGCAGCGCCGGATCGAGTCCTTCCATTTCCCAAGATTCGCTTGGCGCAGGCAAGACCTGCGGCGCCAGCTTGCCAAGCGCGTGCGCCCCCGACGGTACCTCAATGATGATCTTGGTAGAGGGCGCCCCGCCGACCTGACCGGCGCGTTCGCCGAGCGCGGTGTCAACCGCCGCGCGCAGGTCCACGATGGTGAAAGGCTTGGTCAGGAGTTGGTCGACGCCAGGCCGAAAACTTCTGCCCGGCCGCAGCCCCGGGGATTCGTCCGCCATGAAAATAAACGGCACGTCGGCCATCCGGCCCTGCGCGCGCACCTCGCCAGCCAGCGACCAAGCATCGGTGGTCGGCAAGTGCACCTCCATCACGATCAGATCGGGCTGCGCGTGCCCGGCCATGATCAGGGCCTCCCATCCATCGCCTGCGGAATCGACGCAGAATCCGGACTGCGCCAGCTGCGACGAGATCACCTGTTGCGACCAGGGATCATCGTCGACCACCAGCACTCGAATTCTTGCCGCGCTCACGTCATGTCCTGGTGCCAAACGGCACCTCGCAGTTGCTAGTCGTCGTCGAGGATTCCGCTCCAGTGCCAGTTGCCGCGCTCGCGCTCTTCCGGCTTGGGACGGGTCGACTTTTTCTTCTCAGGCCGCTCCCGCCTGACCTCGGCCTTGGGCGGACGGTCGGGACCGCGGCTTTCAACCCCGCCCGTCCCTGGTCTGGGTGGACCGAAGCTGCGTGGCGGGCCCCCAGCACCCGTCGAACCGGGAGCACCCGGGGGACGCGGACCGGGCGGACCCATCGGTCGCGGCCCGAAGCTACGAGGCGGCCCCCCAGGACCGACCCCTGGCCGTGGACCTGCGCCACCTGGACGTGGCGCGCCCGGAGCGGGCCTGGCCTGGGCCTCCTCGATGATAATGGCTCGGCCCTGAACCAGACGACCGCCTATCTTCTCGATCGACTGCTTGGCCCCATCCTCGGTTGCAGTTTCGACGAAGGCGAACCCTCGCGGCCGGCCCGTGTCGCGATCCATCGCGACACGGACGCTGCGAACCTCAATTTGTTCTGACAGAAAAACCTCTTTCAGCTCCTGTTCGCTGACGTTGTACGAGAGGTTCCCTACGAAGAGGCGCGTTCCCATAGACTCGTTCCTTGGCTCCTGCTGTCCCGCCGATTAGGGCCCCGTCACGCCGTTGACTTTGTCGCGCAATTCCTTGCCCACCTTGAACGTGGGGGTCTTGCGAGCGGCAATCTGAATGGTTTCACCTGTGCGAGGATTGCGGCCGCTGCGCGCAGCCGATTCCCGAATTTGGAACGCCCCGAACCCGCGGATGTCGACACGCTCGCCCTTTGCCAGGCCGTCCGCGACGGCGTCCAGCAGCGACTCAATAGTTTGCTCGACCTGTGGCTTAGGGAAGTTCAGTTTTTGGGCCACGAGATCCACGAGATCGGACTTCTTCATCGGTTGTTTGTTCTCCTTCAGTTGCGGTTTGGCCGCATGAGCACACACTGCGCTCGTTCAAATGGGGTAATGCGCCAGATGACTGGCAAGATAGTGCGCGATGCAAGCAGCGGTCAAGTCTACCCGGTAAGATCGATATCGCCCACGATTGCACGCAGCGAGCCGCGGTGCTGCACAAGCAGCTCCTTTGCACGCGACGCGTTGACGCGAGCGTGGTGCATTACCAGGGCGACCTTGGCCCTCCCTCCAGCCTTCTTGATGAGCTTCTCGGCCTCCGACCCGTCAAGCGAACACAGGCGCGTGACCAACTCGATGGCGCGCTTCCAGGTCCGCGGCGTGGTGGGGCGAACATCAACCATTACGCCACCATAGGTCTTGCCAAGCTGGATGAATGCCGCGGTGGAAAATGCGGACAGGGCGAGCTTGATGGCGGTGGCCGACTTCAGTCGCGTGGCGCCGGCAACGACCTCGGGGCCGGGAGCAAGCTGGATGGTTATGTCGGCCAGGGCCTTCCCGTCCTCGGCCGCTGGCGGCGGCGCACAGGTCACCAGCACCACGTGGGCGCGGCGAAAGCGCGCGTATTCCACAGCGGCTTGCAGAAACGCGGAAATCTCCTTGTCGGCCACGGCACACACCAGATCGCCTGGCCCGACCGCCGCGTGGCGCATGCGCTGTTCGGCCTCGCGCCGGCTGTCTTGCGATATCTCGACAGTGCGGGCCATGGCGTGCGGCCCACCCGCCAGCACCGAGACGATGAGCGACGGCGGCAAGCCGAACAGCGGCACGCACTCAGCCGCTTCCAGCGCTGCGATTCTGCCCGCGGTGCCAACGCCGACATAGATCAGCCGCCCGCTCGCTTCCAGGCGCTCGGCGAGCAGGCGCGAGGCTTGCGCAATCTCCGCCGCGCACGAGCGCGCGGCACGGACGGCCGCAGCCTCCTCGTCCACCAGAAACCTGACCACCTCCTCGGCGGGCATGGCGTCCAGCATGGCTGCGCGTGGATGCTCGGCATCGCCGGGCAGAGCGGCAGCGGGCGGGGCGTTTCGCACCATGGCTCCTCGGAAGTGGCTACTTTAGTCCGAGGACGTCCCGCATGTCGAAAAGGCCGGCCGGCTTGCCCGCCAGCCACAGCGCCGCCCGAACCGCGCCGAGCGCGAAGGTGTCGCGCGACGAAGCCCGGTGGGTGATTTCGATGCGGTCGCCCTGGCCGAGGAAGAACACGGTGTGATCACCGAATACGTCGCCGCCGCGCAGGGTCTGCATGCCGATTTCCGACTGGGTGCGGGGACCGATGTCGCCATGGCGATCGTAGCGCGCCACTTTCGCCAGATCTCGCCCCGTCGCTTCGGCGACGGCCTCGCCAAGGCGCAAGGCCGTTCCCGAGGGCGCATCCCGCTTGGCGCGGTGGTGGGTTTCAACGATCTCGACGTCGTAGCCCGGGCCGAGCATGCGCGCAGCGTCGGCCACCAGCTTGAGCATCACGTTCACACCCATTGACATGTTGGGGGTGAGCACGATGGGGATGGTCTTCGCGATCTCCGCGATCTTCGCTTTGTCGGCCGAAGAAACCCCCGTCGTGCCGATCACGATGGCAGAGCCAGCAGCAGCGGCAGCCTCGGCATTGGGCACCGCAGCGGCCGGGGTCGAAAAATCGATCCACACGTCAGCCACACCCTTGCCCGGGCGCTGATCGACCACGCGTACAGTCGACGACGGTAAGCCCGCCAGTTGCGTGATGTCAGCCCCCAGATTGGGATAGTCCGGACGCTCGATCGCGGCGGTCAGTTGCGCGCCCTGCGCCCCGGCGATGGCGCGCACGATGGCGCACCCCATTTTTCCACCTGCTCCGAAAACAGCGATTCGTGCGGCCATGTGCAACCTAGATCAATTTCAGGTCGACCAGGATTTTCCTGACCTTCTCACGGTTGGCGCCCGTCATCGGATAGAGCGGCGGCCTTATCTCGTCGGCGATCTTGCCCATCATCGCCAAGGCGGCCTTGACCGGAATCGGGTTGGCCTCGATGAACAGGCCTTCCGAGAGCGGGAAGACCTTGTAGTGCAGCTCGCGCGCCTTGGCCCAGTTGCCGGCCGCAGCGGCGTCCCACATCGCAGCCATGTCGGCGGGCGCGACGTTGGACACCACGGAGATGCAGCCGTGACCGCCGACCGCGTAGAATGGCATCACCGTCGCGTCGTCGCCGGACAGCATGGCCACGCGGTCGCCGACGCGCGCGATGATCTGTGAGGCTCGCTGCAGATTTCCCGTGGCTTCCTTCACGCCGATCAGCTGGGGCAGCTCGCACAGGCGCGCAATCGTGTCGGGCAGAAGGTCGCAGCCCGTGCGGCTGGGGACGTTGTAGAGCACCATGGGTAGGCCGGTCGCGTCCGCCACCGCCTTGAAGTGCCGGTAAAGCCCATCCTGCGTCGGCTTATTGTAGTAGGGCGTGACTTGCAGCGTGGCATCGGCGCCCACGGCCTTGGCGGCTGCGGTCAGCTCGATGGCTTCGCGGGTGCAATTGGCGCCCGTGCCTGCGATCACCGGCACGCGCTTCTTCGCTTCCTCAACCACGATTTGCACAACGCGGATGTGCTCCTCGTTGGTGAGGGTGGGCGACTCGCCGGTGGTACCGACGGGGACCAGCCCGTCGATTCCAGCGCGGATCTGCTCGTCGACCANNGGGCCTCCTCGTCGATGCGATCGTTGCGCAACGGCGTAACCAGAGCGGTGATGACTCCTTTGAGCATAGTCGGTCAAACCTAGCACGACTCGGCCACGTTTCGCCGAATTCGAGGAGCCGCGACCGCCGGTCGCCTTGCCAGAAGGGCGATGGCAGGGGAAAGTCATCGTCCTCGCCCATGAGCACCTTGGCTTCGCTACTCGTCTTCCTCACGTGCGCCGCAGCTTCGAGGCAAACCGCGCTTTCCGTCATCTCCATCGTTGGCACCAGCGATTTGCACGGGCACATCGCAGCCCTGCCGTGGTTTTCCGGTTACCTGCACAATTTGCGCGTGGCCAGGCCAGAAGGGGCGGTCATCGTGCTCGACGCCGGTGACATGTTCCAAGGCACGTTGGAATCGATCCTGGCGGAAGGCGCGCCGGGGGGCGACGGATACAATGCCCTCGGCTACAGCGCGGCAGCGATCGGCAATCACGAATTCGACTTCGGCCCCCAAGGTCCCGCGCCTTCGCCCGCAA
>PMLH01000605.1 GCA_003159055.1 Myxococcales bacterium | reverse complement strand
AACCCTCCCAGGGTTTCCATCCTAACGGCCATATGGTTCGCCGCGAATCACGGACAGCGCGCGGTAGATTTGCTCGCACAGGAGCACGCGGGCCAGACGGTGGGGCAGGGTCAGCGGCGACAGCGAAAGCCGTCGCTGGGCTTGCTTCACGGTCGCCGCGGCAAGTCCGTCGGCGCCGCCGATCAGAAACACCAGCGCACGCGCTCCTTGCACCATCCGCTTCTCGATGTGTCGGGTCAGCTCTGCCGTGTTCCAAGCGTCGCCGCCAGGTTCGAGCGCGATCACTTCGGCGCCCGCGGGCAGGCCACGCAGCAACGAGGCGTCGTCCTCGACTTCGTCGATCTCGACCGGAACGTGGCGGCGCGCGCGTTCGACGTACTCGTCACACAGCGACTGCATGCGCTTGTCGCGCATCTTGCCGACCGCGCGAACGAGGATCTTCACGCTAGGCGATCGTTTCCAGACAAGTCGTCGATTCTCGCTTCGGCGGGCACTTGCAGTTTTACGCGAGGGGCGTCGATCCACAGACTCTCGATGTCGAAGACCTCGCGCAAGGGATGGTAGAAGACGTGCATCACCACGTCGCCGAAGTCGATGAGGACCCAGCGGCCATTGCGCGCGCCCTCGCGCCCGAGCGGACGACGCCCAAGCGCGGCCATCTTCTCGCAAACCCCTTCCGCGATGGCGTCGACCTGGCGGTCGCTGCGACCGCTGACCACCGCGATGAAATCGGCGTAGCTGGCCCGTCCGCACACGTCGATCAGCACCGGCTCGACGGCCTTTTTGTCGAGCGCAGCGGCGATCGCGGCCTTGGCATTGGCCAAGGAATCGCGACGGCTCCGCGCTTCGGCGGCACTCACGGCCGGCAGATCCGGCGCGGGTGCTCGTCGCGGGCGCAACTTGGGCTTTGGAGCCTGCTTGCGCGCCACCTTCTTCTTTGGACGGGCGGTGGCTTTCGCGGTGGGGCGATGCTTGCTCTTCTTGATCGGGGCTTTGCGAGTGGTCACGTACCCAGGATGTTAGCAAAGCGCGCAGCGCTGCTCAATCATCGACCGCAAGGGTCAAATCGTCCGGTTCCATCCTTCTTCAAACTGCTCGACCGCCTCCCGTATGGAACCGGTACCCGCCCGAGCCAGGGCGGCGTCGACCGATTGCGCGGCTCGGTCCAGCCACGTGTCTTCGCCCGCAGCCACCTCGGGGAACGCATCGAGCACGTCGGGATTACCGCCACTTTGAACGAACCGTTCGCCCAGCTTGGCAATTCGACGAAAAACCCAGCTCGGCGCCTCCAACAAAGAACGGCCCAGCACCCGTCCGCCTTGCCGGAACGCTTCCAAGATCGGCCCGGCCGAGAGATCGGTTGCGCCGACATCGAGACAGCCGGAAAGACGGTTGGCCGTGGCGGCGGTCATGGGGCCGCCCACGTGCAATTGGGCGCAATAGTGGTCGAACAAGGTAGCGCGCAAGAACGTGCGCGCCATGTCCTCGGCGCTGCGACCTGCCGCAAGCAAGGCCAGGAATTTCCGCCCTGCGAACTTGGCAACCAGCGCGGCCACGGCGGTAAACGACAGACTGGCTGCGGCTCCAGTGCCGCCCGCATCGGCCAGAAGAGACGCGCAATCGGGCGGCAGGTCGACCTGACGCAGGGCCGCCAGCTTCTGCAAGAGCCCGGCGTGAATCCGCCGGCACAACAAGTCGTCGGCCACCGGAAGCGGACAGAAGCCACGAATCGCACTCGCAAGCAGTGCGCGACGAACGATCAGGCCGCGATGCAGGCGCAGGTGCGCAAGCCGCTCGCCATCATCGGGCGCGACCAGCTCGGCACGAACCACCGTGATATGCGGATTGCTTTTCACGCTCGGTCTACCCTCAGGGCGAACCTTTCTTGCCCGCTGGCCAGGCCGAGGCGCCAATTCCCCCCAGCAAGGCCTTTTCTTCGAGCACGGTCCGTTGGCGAGTGTGCAGAATTTCGCTCGGAGGAAGCACGATCTCGGCCGTCTTGCCGAGCTGGTCGACCGACATCGACACAGCGACGTTGCCCTCGACCGCAACACCATCGCGCGTGGCCTGGTAAGCAGCCTGGCACGCAAAGGCGAGCAAGGCCTTTCCGCCGGGCTGCAAAGTCGCCTGCCCTTCCAGGCTTTTCACGACCACGCTGTCGCGCCACTTGCGCAAGCCTTCTGTGGCCGCAAATCCGATGGGAAGATTGCCCCGCTGCGTGCCCAACCGAAAACGATACCCACCTGCGCTGCCTTCGACCTCGATCTGTCTGCGCACGATTTCCCACGCGGCCCAGGGCGCGCCCAGCGCCTCGGCAAGGGTGCGCGCACTCTCCGCATCCTGCGCGGCCCGCCTGATCATCTTGCCGTAGCGTAGCGCCACCGCAATGTCGGCGCCGACCCGCACGATTTCGCGCCCGCCGTCCTGGTCGTTAACTTCCAGCAGTCGGAAATTGCCGTGCTTGTCCAGCCACAGATCGGTTGTGGTCGTCACCGTGGGTGGCGAAGCGGGCTTGCCGGCGACTGCACGCGAGCCAGCCAGATCCACGTAAAAAGTCGCCGTGGCATGCACGTGGCCGCCGCCCTGCTTGCGCAGCTCGGCTGCGAGCCTCGCCGGAGAAAGCGCATCATCCAACGTCTCGACAGGCGCGCGCACGGCAGCGGCACCCTTCCCGCCACAACCGGCGAGGGCAGCGACGAGAGCGGTCGCAACCAGCGCTTTTTGAATAGGCATCCACATCAAGAGGCGGCGAAATCTACCATCAAATGTTACCGTCTAGCGGTGAACCCAGCTCTTGCAGACACTCTAGCGCCCTGGCGAATCCCGGCGCTGATCGGCGCGGCCGGTTTCGGAGCCCTGTGGGGGAGCTTTCTCAACGTATGCATCGCGCGCATTCCGCGTGGGATGTCAGTGGTTTCGCCGCCATCGCACTGTTTTTCTTGCGGGGCACACGTCAAGCCCCGCGACAACATCCCCATCCTTTCATATTGGCTCTTGCGCGGGCGTTGCCGGCATTGCGGTGCCAAGTTCTCCGCGCGGCATGCGCTGGTTGAGGCACTGACTGGCGTGCTTTCGCTCCTGGTTTTCTGGGTGTTCGCCCTCGATGCGGCACCTCTCCCGCTTGGCGTGCGCGTCGCGCGCTACGCGGTGTATTTCGCCTTCGTCGCGGTTCTGGTGGTACTCACCTTCATCGACCTCGACACCAAACGTCTGCCCGACGTCATCACCCTGCCGGCTGTCGCGGTCTTCTTCGCTGCCGGCTTTGCGACCGGCGACGTCGCCTGGCTTGAACGCCTGATTGGCGCCGCCGCCGGCTACCTCGTGGTGCGCCTCATCGCCGACGCGTACTACTACTCGACCGGCCGCGAAGGCCTGGGGCTGGGCGACGGCAAGCTGCTGGCGCTGATGGGCGCCCTGCTCGGCTGGAAGGCCCTGCCGCCCATCATTTTCTGCGCGTCCCTGGTTGGCATCGCAATCAGCGTCCCGGTTCTGTTGGTGCAAAGAAAGAGGCGCGGCGAGCCAGCGAACGTTTCTCCGACGCAACCCGAGAGTGCCGACCAGACAGAGGCAGCACCACCCGATCCCGCCGCAACTGCCGGCGACTCGCCACCAGCAGCGTCGATCCGCCGCACCGAAGTTCCGTTCGGGCCCTTCTTGGCCGCCAGCGCACTCGGCTATCTCTTCCTGCGCGACCACGTGCGGGTCCTGATCGAGCGGGCGATCCTGGGCGGATAGCACAAGCGGAAGAGAGCCCACGCACCAAGCGCGTTGCGCCAACCTCGCTGCAGGTCGGGCTTCGTTGTAGGCTGGTCCCTCGATGAAGGGATTCTTGCTGGGACTTCTGATCGCCGGGCTCGCCTTCGGGGGCTACCTTTACTGGCAGCATCAGAAATCCTCGACCGAGGCCGTCGCCACGAAGGGCGCCGACGCTGGCGCCCCGGCTGCAGGCAAGAAACCGAAGAGGCATTCCCGCAGTGCAGCTCGCATCGCGCGCGGTCCCGCAGGGGAAGCGCCAGCGGGCGAACCGGAAAGCGAGCCGGTACGCCTCTCTGCTGCGGATCTGCGCCCCGTGGCTCAAGGGGACGAGCTCTCGACGCCCGACGTGCTTCGCCTGGACATGTCGAACGACAAAGAACTGCCCGAGCTCGGCCAAGACCAAATCGACGAACGCTTTCGCTCGCAGGAGACGGCGATCCTCGATTGCATTACGCGCGCGCGACCCGATCCCGAGACCTACGTGCCAGGCAAAGTCACCATCAAGTTCCGCATCCAACGCGCCGGAACCGTGCGCGGCGTGCGCGTGGAGGCACCGTCCGTCTTGCAACGACACGGTCTTTACGACTGCATCAGGGACGTGGTCGGCCGCCTGCGGTTCCCGGCCGCCGGCACCAGCCAGATCATCAGCTACCCCTTCAAGCTCAGTTGAGGCAGAGGCTCGACTACCCCAACAGTTCCGCCATGTTCTTCGCCAGGGCCAGCTCAAAGCCCTCGGCCGAGAGCGGAAGACGGCGGAAGTGGGCCAGTTCGGCAGCCTGGTCGGTCCACGGCGAATCCGTGCCAAACAGAATCCGGTGCGGACTGTGGCGCGCAAGAATCGTGGCCATGATGTCCGGCGGACACCAGTATGGCGTGAAGCTGGTTTCGAGGTAAATGTCGCAACCGACCAGGTAGTCGATCACGCCTTGCCAGTCGTCCATGCCGCCGAGGTGACACGCCACCAGACGCAGGCCCGGAACCGCGTCGTGCAGGCGTCGCAGCCGCAGCGGCGAGCCCACGTCGTGCTTCTCGAACGCGGGATGGTAGCCGCCATGGAACTCGATGGCCAAACCGGCGCGCGCCGCTGCCCGCGCGATGCGCAGGCAGCGGGCATCGTCGACCGCGCAATTCATGTATTGCGGGTGGAACTTGAGACCGCGCAGGCCAACGCCGACGATACGGTCGATCTCGCGCTCGGGCTCGGCATAGTCAGGATGGATCGACGCGAAGGGAATCAGCCGGTCGCTGGCGATGCTGACGGACCAGTCGGTGATTTTCTCGACTTGCGTGGGCTTGGTTGCCACCGAGCAAAGCACCGCGCGAGCAATGCCCGCCCGGTCCATCGATGTGATCAGACCGGTGGTGGTGCCGTCGTGATGGTTGCGCATCTCGTGCCAGAGCCCCTGTCCGCACAGCGAGGTGACGGCATGCTTGGCAATGGAATCGGGAAATGCGTGCGCGTGAGCGTCAATGATGTCCAAAGCGGCGCGAGAATAAGGCCCGCACCCGCTACCGACAAGCACCAGTGCAAGAACCACTTTCGCGGTGGCGCAGGTTACGTGGCCGACGGATAGTCGGTGTAACCTTTGGGACCGGGCGTGTAGAAGGTCGCCGGATCGGGCGGGATCTGCGGAAGGTTCCGCTCCATGCGCGCGACCAGATCAGGGTTCGCGAGGAACGAACGCGCGAAGGCGAACAAATCGCCCTTGCCGTCACGCAGCGCCGCCTCGGCCAGGGTTCGGTCGAGCCCACCCGCGAGAATCACCGTACGCGGCCACGCCCGCCTGAGGGTTCGCCGGAGTGATTCCGGCACCTTGGGCGCGCCCATCGACGAATGGTCGACGAGGTGGATGTATTGCAGACCGTAGGGCGAAAGACGCGCGACCAGCTCAAGATAGGTCTGGTCGATTTCCGGATACGGCTTCATCCCGGCGCTGGTGCCGTAGGGCGAAAGACGAATTCCCACCCGGTGGGGATCGATGGCTGCGGTGACCCGCTTGACGACCTCGACCACAAAGCCGATCCGTTTCTCGACCGATCCGCCCCACGAATCGTCGCGTTGGTTGCTGTGTGGACTTAGAAATTGCTCAAGCAGATATCCATTCGCGCCGTGCAGCTCGACGCCGTCG
>PMLH01000422.1 GCA_003159055.1 Myxococcales bacterium | reverse complement strand
ACCTTTAGCCATCTTCACTCCTCTCGATAAAATGGAGCTGTTCGCTGCCGTTTGCCCAGCCATGTCGACCGTATGGTTTTCGGTTCTGCCTTGCGAACGACTGCTGGGCGACTTTACTCGAAATCGCGCCGGGCGTGCGACGAAAAAATGCCTAAAAACATGGTTATTTCGATCATCCTCGCAAAAAGGTGCGAGAAATGCGCACGTTTCCGTGTGGTGAAGGTGCCGAGATGGCTCGAACGCAGCAAGGTCGAAACAAGGTCGGACAGAGGCGTACCTACGCGACCCATCGCCACAGGGCGAAGAGGACTTGCTGGTGTGCCGCGAGAACGCACGACAGTGCCAGGAGACCATGGTAGAGCGTCGGTCGCTCGCCTAGAATCGCCATGAGGATGTACGTCGGAAACACAACCGATACGTAGCGGCCAGCGGACGTCCACTTGGTGAACGCGCTGGCGGTCATGAGGATGGACCACGTCGCATAGGACCAGGCGATCTTCTTCTTCCAGACGCCCCAAGCGACGAGGACCACGAGGAAGGCCGGAGTCAGGAGCTGGACGAAGGTCAGGGAGGCTCCCCTCCCGATAACCAGCATGGAGGGTTTGATGCCCGCCACGAACTCGGTAAGCGCGGCGGAAATCGGAACCTCCTGACCCCATCCATGCACGTACTGCGCGTGCCAGAATTCGAAGGGACTGCCGTAGCGCAGCCACAAGAAGGTGAGGTGCACGAGTGGGCCGAGGAGTCCAACGACGACGAAGACGGCGTTCCAGCGAATTCGTCCGAGCTTGAATTCGATCTGCTCCAGGTAGAGGAGGGCAAGCGCCGGCACGATGAGAAAGCCATTGACCCTGGTGGCGCCTGCCAGGGCAGCAAGGACACCGGCCCCCAGCCAGTGTCTTCTTTCCGCGGCAAGGAAGGCGCCGATGGCCAACCCGAAAAAGAGCGACTCGCTGTAGACCGACATGAAGAACACTGAGAACGGCGCAACGCAGGCGAGCACGACGGCCCGGCGGGCGCACGACTCGTCCCAACGCTTCGACACAAGCTGGTAGAGCATAACCACGGCCGCCAGGAAGGCCAGGTTCGAGACCATCATGCCGGCGATCCACGTGTTGCCGACCAGGACCTTCACCGCACGAACCACCAGCGGATAGAAGGGGAACAGGGCCGTGTTACGCTGCACCCCGGCCGTGATCGCGCTGGGATCGATGTAGCCCTGGTCGACCATTCCGCCGTACCAGCCACTGTCCCAGCGGGCGAAGCCGTCGAGGAAGAGGTTGTCGGGAAAACGTCGCAGGCCGGGCGAGATCCGATGCGCACCCAGACTCAGGTAGGAAAGCAACGTCAGTGCCGCGCGCGACACCAGGAACATCATCAGCGGATACCAGGCATCGAGCAGGACGCTCTTGATCCGGCCCATGCCATTCGCAAAGCGGGGCGCGACCGAGGACGACCGTTGCGGAGTATTCATGCTGGAAACCGGTGGGATGTCGGTCATGGCAGGCATGTCGTGTGTAGCATCGTCAGAGGGGCGTGACCAGCGCGACATTCAGGCTGCCAAGCCGAGAACGCTGATGGTAAAAGCCTGCTTCGCCGACCGCCAGTCTCGCCATGCGCCAGCTCCTCCACAGCTTGACCAAGCTACGGGAAACGTTCCGGACCGCACCTGCGTGCTTCGAGACTCGCGGACCCACCCTGGCGTTGATGCCGTTTGTGCTTGTGGCGCCGCTGTTCCTCGCTGGGCCGATCAGATGCGCCACCAGATTGTCGCTTCTGGCCTCACTGGTGATTGCCTGCATTTTTTGCGCGGCAGCGATTTTGGTCTTTCGACCGTGGAGGTGGCGACGGGGTGCCGGTGCTCTGCCGGTCCAGTTCTTGACGGCGGAGGCCGCCACGCTCGCCGTGTCGGGCTTCGCGGTGTGGGCCCTATACAATCCCGATTTCGGTGGCTTTCCGAATCTGGATGGCTGGGACGGGGGCACGCACGTGTTCATCAAGGACCAGTTCGCGCTGGCCTTTCCAGATATCTACAACGGCCAAGTGGCCTACTACGGGTTCACCTGGCTTTTGGAGAAGATTCTCGGCATCGACGCTTTCCGATCCTTCACCCTCGCCTTCTACGTCGCTGTTCCTGCCACCGTCGTATTTCCCATGCTGGTCTCCTTTTCGGTCATCAGCCAAACCGGAGGCTCGAAGCTGCTGGGGCTGGCAGGGGCAGCCGCTGTGGTCGTGTTCGCCAGTCTCGGGGTCCTGCTGGTCGTCATTCTCCCCTTGATGCACTACAACCAGGCGGCAGGCTACTACGCCCACGTGTTTGGTTTGCTGCCCCTGTTGGCACTTTGGGCGGCTGATTCACAAATCCGACACCCGCTGCTTAGAGTCGGCGCCCTTCTCTGCGGGCTTGCGCTCGTGCGCTACACGTACTCGCTCAACCTCGCCGACGTGGCGGTTGCCGTGGCGGCGCTGCTGCTGGTCGACGGGGCTCGGCGGTGGCACAGACTCGGTCAAGCGGTGCTTGCCCTGGGCCTGATCGCTACCGCCTTCTGGCTGGCGTCGCAAATCGCGCCAATCTTTCGCATCTGGGGCGGCATGCAGGGCTTTCCCATGACGGACCTTCTCAAGGCGGACATGATCCTCCTGGCTGGGCTGTTTCTCTATGCGGCCACGCACGCAAGGGGCTCGGCCGAGTCCAGCTTGCTGGGCTCGCCGTTGGTTCGGGCCTTGCGTTTTCCGCTGTTCTTCGCGGCGGCGAATGGTGCGTTCTTCGCGCACTTTCGCCAGGGCAAGGGGGTGCAGTACTACTACCCGATGAAGTACCAGATATGGGCCTGCATTCTGCTGGCGCTGGCTCTCGTCGTGATGCTTGCGCATTTCGCGGTCGCGCTGTTGCAGAAAGGCGCGTGGCGGGCGCCCAGGATCTGGCTCGGGGCGGGACTCGTCGCTGGGGTGCTGGCGACGGTACCACCCATCTGGCTAACAACCTTCTCCGAGTACCGTGTGACCTTGCAGGAACGCATGCGGCCGCACCGGCCGCCCTATAGGTACTTGCGGCCACTCGCGGATGTCGAGGGCATCTCCCGCATCAAGGCTGTGCTCTCCTCTCAGCACAAGCGCTTTGGTGGCTACCTGACCTCGTTCTTCCCAATGTTCAGCTTCATGAACGGCACGCTCGGTCTTCATTCGGGCCGCCAAGAATTCTTCCCGCCGGCCACCCTGCCAGGCACCTGCGCGTTTTGGGTGAGCAGAGAGCGAGATATCTATCGCCTGGGACCCGCTGACAAGCTGGATGCGCTTCGCAGTAACGTCGCCGCGGCCGGCAGCACCTGCGCGGAGTACCCCGTGCCATGGAAGACCACGCCGCAGTCGCTGTGCTACCACTGTTACTGAAGAGCTGCTAAAGCACTTTGCGCAGAAACTGGCCGGTCTGACTGGCGGCGACTTTGGCAACGTCCTCGGGGGTTCCTTGCGCCACGATCTGCCCACCTCCGGGCCCCCCTTCGGGGCCGAGATCGATGACGTAGTCGGCGCACTTGATTACATCGAGGTTGTGCTCGATCACGATGACCGTGTTGCCAGCGTCCACCAACCGCGACAACACTTGCAGCAACTGATCGATGTCGGCGAAATGCAGCCCGGTGGTCGGNNCCGGTGGCACGCTTGACCAGCTCTTTGGAAAGCTTGATCCGTTGTGCTTCACCGCCGGACAGCGTGGTTGCTGCCTGACCAAGCTTGATGTAGCCAAGCCCGACCTCGCGCAGGGTTTCGAGCTTCTGTTGTAGCTTGGGGATGTTTTGCAGAAAGCCGCAGGCTTGGCTGACCGTCATGTCGAGAACGTCGGCGATGCTGGCTTGGCGATACTTCACCTCCAAGGTCTCGCGGCTGTAGCGCCTGCCGCCGCACGCCTCGCATTCGACGTAGACGTCGGGGAGGAAGTGCATTTCGATGCGCAGGATGCCGTCGCCTTGGCATGCCTCGCATCGGCCGCCCTTGATGTTGAAGGAATAGCGCCCCGCTTTGTAGCCACGCGCCTTCGATTCCGGCAAATTGGCGAACAGATCGCGAATGTGGGTGAATAGGCCCGTGAACGTCGCCGGGTTGGACCGTGGCGTGCGGCCGATGGGCGCCTGGTCGATATCAATCACCTTGTCGACGAGGGACAGCCCGTCGATGGCGTCGAAGACCGCGTCGGGTTGCCGCGCACCTTGCAGGCGGTGTTTCAGCACGGGCAGAAGCGTGTCCACGATCAAGCTCGACTTGCCCGATCCGGAAACGCCGGTCACGCAGGTGAGCACGCCGAGCGGAAACGACACGGTTAGGTCGCGCAGGTTGTGCGTGCGTGCGCCTCGCAAGACCAGGCTGCGATGGTTGGCTTGGCGACGGTGCTTGGGCACCTTGATGCCCTTTTCGCCGGACAAGTAAGCCCCGGTGAGCGATTGCGCCTCCTTTTCAATCTGTGCCGGCGTTCCGCTGGCCACCACGCGCCCGCCCAGCTCGCCCGCGCGCGGACCCATGTCGATGACGTGGTCAGCGGCGCGAATCATCTCCTCGTCGTGCTCGACCACCAGCACGGTGTTGCCAAGGTCGCGCAACTTGACCAGGGTTTCGATGAGCCGCGCGTTGTCGCGTTGGTGAAGCCCGATGGATGGCTCGTCGAGAATGTAGAGCACGCCCTGGAGCCCGCTGCCAATCTGCGTCGCCAGACGGATGCGTTGGCCTTCGCCGCCTGACAGCGTCGCGGCGGATCGATCGAGCGACAGGTAGTCGACCCCAACGCTGATGAGGAAGGAAACCCGGGCCGTCACCTCGCGCACGATGCGGTGGCAGACCTGCCAGTCGCGGCGAGAGAGCGGCAAGCTGCGGATGAATTCGGCAAGGTCTCCGACAGTGAGCGCCGCAACCTCGACGATACTCTTGCCGCCCACGCGCACATGCCGCGCTTCCTTGCACAGTCGGGTCCCGCCGCACTCGGCACACGGCGAATGCGACATGTAGCGGTGAAATTCGTCGTACACCGCTTCGAAATCCTCGTCGGTGTTGCGGCCCTGCTCGCGCCGCCTGCGCTGGTACTCGTCGAAACGGCGCTGCAAGTTCGCCAGCACGCCTTCAAATTCCTTCTTGAAGGTGTGCTTGCGGCCGTTCTTCTCGAAAACGAAGGAGATCTCCTTGCCGCCCGATCCTTCGAGGACCAGCTTGCGCTTGTCCGCGGGCAGCTTGTTCCACGGTTGGAACAGGTCGATGTCGCAGGCCGCGGCCACCGCGTCGAGGACCTGCTGGAAGAAGACGCTGTTGCGCCGTTCCCACGGATCGATCGCGCCTTCGCGCAAGCACAGGTCGGGATTGGTGACCACCAGGTCGGGGTCGAAATACATGGTCGCGCCGATGCCGTCGCAAGCGGGGCAAGCACCAGCCGGGTTGTTGAACGAAAACAGCCCGGGGCCGATTTCGGGCAGACCCACGCCGCAGTCGGGACAGGCGAATTTCTGCGAGAACAAGAGGTCGTCGCCTTCCAAGGGTGAGATCTTCACCAGGCCGCCACCCAGCTTGGCCGCGAGCTCGATCGATTCCGCGAGCCGTTGCTCGATTCCACTCTTGCGGACCAGGCGGTCGATGAACACCTCGATGGTGTGCTTCTGCGACTTGTCGAGCTTCGGCGGATCGGCCAGCTCGTGCAGCTCGCCGTCGATGTTGGCGCGGACAAAGCCTTCCTGTCGCAGTCGCGCCAGATCCGCGCCGAAATCGCCCTTCCTGTCGCGCACCAACGGCGCCAGCACGGAAAAGCGTGTGCCTTCCGGGAAACTGAGCACGCGGTCCACCATCTGGGGAAAGGTCTGGGAGAAGATCCGCTGCCCGCACTTCCAGCAGTACACCTCGCCAGCGCGCGCCCACAGAAGCCGCAGGTAATCGTAGATCTCGGTAATCGTACCGACGCTCGAGCGCGGATTGCGGCTGCCCGACTTTTGCTCGATGGCAATGGCCGGCGACAGCCCCTCGATGGAGTCGACGTCCGGCTTGCCCCGCTGTTCGAGGAACTGCCGAGCGTACGCCGACAGCGACTCGACGTAGCGGCGCTGTCCTTCGGCGTAGATGGTATCGAAGGCNNCCGGTGATGACCACCAGCTTGTCGCGTGGGATCTCCACGTCGACGTTCTTCAGGTTGTGCTCGCGCGCGCCTTTGACAACGATCTTCTTCATGGCACCCAAGGCGGGCCGTCACCTCGGCTGGATCGCGGTGCACAGCTCTACCCGACCCTAACCATAACAGAATGGGCGCCACGGTTTCGAGGATCAAAAAGCAAGCCCAACCGAGACACGCAGGTAGGGGGCGCTGCGGCCCACCTCGCCTATCGCAACCGGCTGGGTCGGAATGGGATCTTTCGCCCCGGTAGCCGGCGACGATTGCAGGCTGAAGGTGCTGCTGGTGGCAAGCATGTAGCCGCCCTCGATGTTGCAGACAAAACCGAGGGCAAGCGAGGGACGTGAAGTGCGAACCTGGAGGCCAGGGGTTCTCAGGTAGATGCCGCCGCCGACGGAGCCGTGGCCGAAGGTGTGCTTGTCGTGCAGTTGCCCGGCGCCGCTGCCCACCGTCAGCTTGTCCCAGCCCACGCCGCCAGCGAGCCTGGCGTAGGGGGCCAGCCACCGAAACAGGTGATAGCGTGCGGAAACACCCAGCGAAAGCAGATTGGTGTCCAGGCTTTCCATGTCCGACGAGCTGGACTGTTCATCCGTGGTCGAGATCGAAGCCCAGCCGAGATCCACCCCGGCCCAAAGCTTGGCCGTCGGGCGCCACGCATCGGCCCGCAGCGACAACCCACCTCCGGTTGGCGCGCCTCTTCCGACCAGGCGCCTGGCCGCGCTGTCTTGGACCCAGGTGGTGCGAATTTCCGCCGCGACAGCAAACCGAAGTGGCTCCCAGGAAAACACCGGCCCCTCCGACTCCTCTAAGACGGTTTGTGGTTTCCAGCGCGGCTGCTGATGTGCGTCGGACCAGGGCGCCTGGGCGTAGGCCGAGCTGGCGCCAAGCAAAGCCGTAGCTGCGACGACAATTCGTCCAGCGCCAGCACGCAGGGGCGAGTTCCGGCTGATCTTCTTCATGGCTGCGTCCTTCCAAGGTAGTCGGTAAGCAGGAAGCCATACGCGGTGCGCGCTGTGGCCCGGTCGGGATTGTCGGCGTCGACGAAGGTGAGGTTGCCGTAGGCGTCGAGGTTGTGTTCCAGCACCAGGTAGCGCTTGCTGTCGGCGCTCGGTTTTGCCAGCGCCGTGATGCTGCGGATGGTTTGATCCAGCCAGATCGTCGTCGGATGGTTTTGGCTAGCGCCAGCCACCACGTCCAGGTAGTGCAGACCGGAATTCGGTGCCGGCAATCCGTCGGCCGGCGAATCCACGCTCCACAGCCGACTTGCCAAATCGCGTACCTCCAAGTAGGGCGCTCCGAGCGCACTCGACGAGTTGTAGTCGAAAAACGACGGCGGCTGGGTCAGGCTGACCACCGACAATACCGCATTGCTGGCCGATCTGCTGAACCACAGGAGAGCGAGGCCTTGGCTGACCAGTGGATTCACAGCCATCGCCGCCCCTCGGATGGAGTACTGAATGGGCGGCAGCCCGCCCTCAGTCTGGACCACCCCAAAGTCCGCGAACAACACGCTGGTACTGCCGAGGTTCACGTCGACCAGCATGGCGCGGCTACCGCTGTCGAACGGCACGATCTTGTTGGCCGGAATCGCTATGGACACCGATACTGAGCTGCTGGTGGTGGGATCGATGACGACCAGGCTCTTGATGTCGGGCGCGACCACCGCCAAGCGCGCCTGCTTGCCCGCACCGTACAGGACCATGTCCGCTGCAGCCGAGCCGACTGCGAGCATGGACAACGAAGCGCGGAAGTCCGCGGCATCGGTGTCGGTCAGCGTGATCTGGAAGATGTCCTTCACACCGGTCATGTCCTTCGTTCCCGTCACCCGCACGTACATGCCGAGGTTCGAGGGATCGAAGACAATGTCCTCGATCTTGTAGGTGCAGCTCGAGGTGGCCGGGCAAAGCGGGATGGAAATCTCCGTATGGGCCAAGTTGTAGAGATCAACCAGGGTCACGTAGCTCTGCGACGAGACCACCGCGAATCTGTGCGCCCCGGCGGACGGAAAACTGTACTCGGGGGAAAACAGGATGTTGTCGGGAACGCCGCCTAGGCTGCGAATGGGTTTCGGGGTCAGGGTTGGGTCTGCCGTGTGGGTCTCGGAGAAATCCGCGACCACCAGATCGTTGGGATTGAAGAGCGCACCTTCGTTCGCGTCTGGGGTGGTCGACTTATGATAGAGGATCGCGAACCTGCCCTCGCTGGATTGCTCCAGATCATCGAAGCGGCTTTCGAGATCGTGGGATAGGGGCGCCTCGGCGGTTGGGTCGACAACCACGAGTTGCGGCGAAATAGGCAGCTTCGAGGACGAGCCTCGGTCTCCGGCGCTGACCACCAGCAGTCTGTTGCTCCCAGTGTGCTTGACGGCTTTGACCGGTTGCTTGCCGACCGACATCAGTCGCGGTTTCAGCGCTTCGCTCGGGTCGAGCAGAAAGGCGGTGGCCGAGGTCTTGTCGACGAAGGCAACCTGGTCGTCGAGCGCCACCATCGGCATCACGTCGCTCGGGGACTGCCAGAACTCGGTGCTGCTGTCGCTGCATGCGGGTAGCGATGCGAGCAACGCCAGAGCAAGAAATCCGCGTCTCATTGTTGGATCCTTCCGTTGAGGGCGAAGCCGGTCACCGATTGCACGCTGCCGGTGTCCGGGCCCGTGATCCAGTCGATGAAGCTGATGCGACCTTCGCTGTATTCCTGACCAATAAAGACCTTGTGTACCGCGGACGACAGCGCCGCAATCGAGCTGGGTGGACTGCCGAGGGGAAAGTCCCTCGTACTGAAGTTGGCCAGGGAGATTTCCTGTGCTTTGCGTATCGAGGCCTTGTCGTCGCGCAAAAGCACGAAGGCGCTGCTCGAATCGGGGGTGATGGCGAATTGGCTTGGATCGATCGTGGTCGTTTGCAGCAAGGTCGAACCGGTGGCCAACTGGACTATGCTGTAGCCGTATGATTGGTCGTCGATCTCTTGCTGGGTCAGGGCGGTCGACGTCGAGGTGGAAGCGCTCTTGCTGTGCAGGACGAGCGCGGTCTTCTCGTCGGGCGCGATGGCGACGGCGCGGATGTTCTTGTGAAGCTCCGGCTGCTGCGGAAGCAGCTGCTCCTTGACCAAATCGAAGACGGCCAGGTCTTTGCTTGGAATCGCCGTGGTGTAGAGCAGTGCATAGGTCCCCTTCGCGCTCATCGTTACCGAGCCGATGAGTGCGCCCGCGAAGGGCCAGTCCTTGCGGTGCGACTCGTCGCTGAACCCGGCGGGGATATCGATTCGCACCAACCGGCTCTCGCTGCGCAGGACAGCGAAGGCTTGTGGCCCCGAGATGGCCCCGTCGACCAGGTCCAAATCCGTGACTTCACTGGACAGCAGAAGGGTCGAAACGGTCTTGGCCTTCAGATCGACCAGCAATACGGCGGCCGAACCCTCACGGCGGGCGATGGCGTAGTCGCCGTTCCTGCTGACCGACACGTCGACCGCTTTGCCTTTCGCCGTGGCCGAGCTCGGCGAGGCGTCCTTGAAAACCGTGGCGTCCGCAGCGGCCGTGCCTGCATCCGGCGTCTTGCCGATGTCGGGCTCGCCGCTGTCGAGTCGGCTGCCGCCGTCCATCGGCGGAACGCCGCCATCGGGCACGGGTGAGGCGTCGGGACCGGGTGGAGCGAGGTCGGGTTCCATCCTGCTGTCGGTGGGTAGCGTGCCGGCGTCGGCACTGAGTAAGGTGAGCGATCCATCGTCGATGCGGGTGAAAGGCGCGATGGTCGGCCCGGTGATGTTGGCGAAGCGAAGCTCGGAAATGCCGTCGTCGGTCACGACGAACGCGGCGGAGCTGTCGCTGGAAAAGACCACCGTCGAGGGGTTGTAGCCGACGGTGACGGAAACCACGCTGTCGGCCGTCGTGCCCGAACCGAGACTGACCAGGCTAACCCCCTGCGTGGTTCCCGCGGTTGTCGTGGTGCTGCTGGTCGACGAGCTGTTCTGCGACGAATCGAACCACACCACGGCGTGCAGCCCATCCGGGGAGAGCGAGATGGTGTTGGCCCGTGAGACAATGGGGTAGCTTTTCGCGCCCGGGGTGTCCTCGCGAATCACGCGCAGGGTGTGCGAACCGGCGTTGATCACCAAGGCGATGTCCTGACCTGGCACCGTTGCGACATAGGTTGGCGTGTCGCCGGTTGGCTGTTCGCTGATGGTCAGGGTATCGGAATTGATGATGCTGACTGTGTTGCGAGTGGGGTTGGCGACGTAGACCCGCAAGTCGCCGCCGCGAGGCGTGAGGTAGTCGACCTTCGTCTCCTGTTCCGGCGGGGTGGCGGCCCCGGCGCCAGAGCCGGCGCTGCCGCCTGCCCCAAAGTTGGGGATGCCCAACGCGGCGTCTGCGCTCGCCCCCTTGTACCCGCCGGCATCCGACTTCGAGGCTGAGCCGCCCACGTTGCCGGAGTCTGCCGCGCCACAAGCCCCCAACCCGCCGATCAAAGCGTACAGAACGATCGCATTGTTTTTCATGGCGGACAACTGGCCACAGCAAATTTCGTGCCGTGCGGCAGGTGCCCGAAACTGCTGAGAATGCGGATGTGATTTGCGACGTTTGTGCGACACGGCTGTCGCGTCCGCCGAGCGTTTTCTGAGAATGCTACAGGCGCTGCGATTTTTTGTCGAAGATCAGATCGGTTGGTCGTCTTTCACACGGGTCATTGATGCATATCTCAACGGTGCAGGCAGCAGGTGGAAAAGTCACCCTGCGCGTGGAGGGAGAAACCGTCTTCGTGGTCGGCGAAATCGACCAGTTGAGCCCACGAGATTTCCTGGCTGGCTTCATTGAGATCGTCCACAACATGGTGCTCGGCGAAGGCCTGCTGGAGGTTCGGGTCGACGTCACCAGTCTTGCATTTCTGAATTCCTCCGGCATCAAGGAGTTCTTGAGCTGGATCTTGCGGCGCAACCGACTGCCCGCCGAAAAGAAGTACAAGATCAACTTCATTTTCGATCCCGCCGTGGCCTGGCAACCGATTACATTGCCACGTCTGCGCGATCTCGATCCGAGTGGCATTGTGCTCACGCCGCGGGCGCAGCAGCAAATGGCCATGCAGGCCGTGCGCTAGCCAGACGTTCGTAGCTGGTTGCGCGGCTGGACTAAGGGCGGCGGGGCCGGAGGCCGGGAGCCAGAAAGCCGAGCCCGGTTACGGTGCCGGTGACGGAGCCGGCATCCGGCACCGGCCAGCAGGGTTCCCATCAACCGCGTAGGCGGAGGGCGGCTTTGCCGGCCGAAGCCAGAGCGCGGGAGCATCTGGCGAGGCCGCGCGAAGCGCGGGGGTGGCAGGGGTGGCAGGGGTGGGGCAGGTGCCGAGTGCAGAGCTGAACCCTCCCAGGGTTCCCATTATTACGTCGCTTCCGGGCCGCGGGTCATCAGGATCTTGCCCGAGCGGACCAACTCGACCACGCCGAAGGGGCGCAGCAGGGTGATGAAGCTGTCGAGCTTCTCGCTCGCCCCGGTCACCCGAAGAATCAGCGACGTGGGGCTGCAGTCGACGACCTTGGCCTTGTAGTGCTCGGCCGACTGCAAAATTTCGGTGCGTTCGGTGAGCCCGGCCTTGATTTTGATCAGCGCGATTTCCGTTTCAACCACGGCCTGTCCGGTGTGGTCGATGGCACGCACGACGTCCACCAGCTTGGCGACCTGCTTGATGATCTGTTCGAGCGTCTCGGGGTCGCCGCTGCAGGTGATGGTCATGCGCGAAAACTCGGTGCTGGTCGGGTCGGCGCTGACCACCAAGCTTTCGATGTTGTAACCGCGGCGGGCGAAGACGAGGGCGACGCGGACGAGAACGCCGGGCTGGTTGCGCACGAGCACGGAAATCGTGTGCAAGGGGAGGTTGGTCACTGGATTGGCTAGGGCAGTTGCGAGAGAGCTCATGTTCGTACCTTTGAAAGCCTGTGAAGGGTTCGAGATAGCCATGGGTTATGTGGAGCCGGCGGGCTTCTCCAGCACGGCCTTGGGCGGCTCGATGATCATGTCGCAAAGCGGGGCACCGGCCGGAATCATCGGGAACACGTTGTCTTCCTTGACCACCTCGGCGTCAATCACGCAAGGACCTTCGTTGTACTGCATCGCTGCTTCGAGCACCTTGTCGACGTCGGCCGCACGCCGCAGGTGAAAGCCCTTGATGCCGTAGGACTCCGCCAGCTTGACGAAGTCAGGATTGCCCTCAAGGTCGGTGCCTGACAGGCGGTTTTCGTAGAAAAGCTCCTGCCACTGGCGAACCATGCCGAGGAAGTGGTTGTTGATGATGAGAACCTTGACCGCGATCTTGTTCACCGCGGCCGTGGCCAGCTCGGATAGCGTCATCTGGAACCCGCCGTCGCCGACCACCGCCCACACCGGCTTGTCGGGGCAGCCAAACTTGGCACCGATCGCGGCGGGGAAGCCGAAGCCCATGGTGCCGGCGCCGCCCGACGAAAGCCAGTGATGGTTCTTCGTGGTGAGCAAGAACTGCGCGGCCCACATCTGATGCTG
>PMLH01000444.1 GCA_003159055.1 Myxococcales bacterium | reverse complement strand
CGACGAGATTCCGGCGATCTTGCCTCTCGCCGACGCGCGCGAGCGCTGGCAGCGGTCCTACATCAACGAGGTCCTGGGCCTCAACGGCGGCAACCGGACCAAGACCGCCCGCGACCTCGGCGTCGATCCCCGAACCATTTTTCGCCACTTGGAGAAAGAAGAAGGCGGCGAAGGGTCATCTGGCCCGTCGCCTTTGGATGAGGGTTGACGTTGCGCGTCCCGGCCCCGCTCCTCGCATCGTGCATGGCGGCTCTCTTCGCCGCGGTCTGTGGGTGCGTGGTTCCGGTCAGTCCCAAGTGGTCGGATCCCGACAGCAACTATCCGCCCAGCATCGCATCGGCGGAGCCGCCCGTGGGCAGCATCTTGGGCCGCGACCTCGACGGTGGCTCCCCGGTCGAGGTCAGGGTCGAACTTGCCGACCAGAATGTAGGCGACAATCTCTACCTGCGCTGGATCATCGACTACCCGCCCCACTCGGCGGACACCGTTGTCCTGGAAACCTTCCAGCCCGGCGGCAATTCGATCGTGCGAACAGCAGAAATCTTCGCGCCCGAATGCGGCTCCGACCACCTCTCCCGAACCGTCTCGGACCACCGCCTTTTGCTCGCGGTCTCCGACCGGCCGTTCAGAAACGATCCAAACTCGGACACGCCGGATGAGGTTTCGCCCGGCAACTATCGTGTCGAAGCGGTTTGGCCGTTCTTCATGAGTTGCCAGTAAAGTCAAGCCCGATTTGAAGACTGTGTTTGACAACCCGCCCCGCGGCGCGTAGTCTAATCCTACCTGTCGGCGCTCCGGCAGAACGAGCTCCTCGCTGGGAGCCATTCTCAGGTGGGTCCGTACCGGATTCTCCCTGTCGTCACCTTGTCACCACCTTCCACTCATTCGCCGAATCAAGAGTTTCGCCGCTATCGCAAGCTGGTTGCTTGGACGGCGGTTGTAGTGGTCGCGCTCGGCTGCGTCTACGCGCTGATTTCCGTGGTCGTCGCGCTCCAGCGCCAGCGCAATGGTGTCGTCGAAGACCGCATCAGCGCGCAGCTTACCGACCGGGAAACCCGGGGCTGCTTCGATGAATTGCGCGACGTCTCGGTGGCGCTGGAAAAGCACCTGGAAAACGCCTACC
This sequence comes from Myxococcales bacterium, assembly GCA_003159055.1. Next base: position 3,343 of record PMLH01000444.1, on the reverse strand, counting down.
ACCTGCTCGGCGGATACGATTCCGAGGAAGCCCGACGCTGGTCGGACGAAGGCGAAATCTGGCGCAAGCGTTGGCGCGTCTTCGGCCAGCGTTGCCGTCTGGAAGATCCGCGGCCGACCCCGCCGCACAAGGATTTCGAAGCCATGGCTGCCGCCTACCAGGAGCTGAGCAGCATTCAAACCACCTACTCTCGTGAGCTTTTGCGCTTTGGCAGCGAGTTGGCGCCACGCCTGGATCGCATCAACAAGCGCGTAGATCAGATTGGCGAGCATTTGGCCGAGCCCAGCCCGCCCACAGGAGAAACGAAATGACCGACCAGAGTTTGGACCCCTCAACGCCTTCGGAATCAGCCGAGGCCGCAACCAACGCCGGGCCGAAGGTAACCTTCGCGGATTTGGGCCTTCGCCAGGAAACCATGAAGGCCCTGGCGGATATGGGCTTTTCCGAGCCGATGGAGGTCCAGCAGAAGACGCTTCCGTTGGTGCGCGAAGGCCACGACATTCTCGTCCAGTCCCGCACGGGTTCTGGGAAGACCGCCGCCTTCGCGATCCCGTTCGCCGACTGGATCGCCGACCCCAAGGTTCCGGTGCCGCAAGCGTTGGTCCTGTTGCCCACGCGCGAATTGGCCCTGCAGGTGGCCGCGGAAACCGCCCGCATTTGCGCGACGTCGCCGGTCGCGGTGGTTCCGGTCTACGGCGGCTCGCCCATGGGCCGTCAGATCGAGCAGCTTCGCGCCGGGGCGCACATCGTGTGTGGCACCCCCGGCCGCACCCTCGATCACATTCGCCGGGGCACTTTGCAGCTCGACAAGATCAAGTGCGTGGTCCTGGACGAGTGCGACGAGATGCTGTCGATGGGCTTTCAGGAGGACATCGAGGCGATTCTCAGCGAAACCCCGTCGGAAAGGCAGACGCTGCTTTTCTCGGCGACGATTCCCGAGGGCATTCAGCGGCTCTCTCGTCGCTTCATGCGATCACCTGAGATCCTGAAGCTGTCGGCGGATTTCGTCGGCGTGCACGAGATTCGGCACACGTACTACTCCATCCCGGGCGGGCAGCGCGAAGCTGAGCTGGTTCGCATCCTCGCCTTCGAGGAGCCGGAACGTGCGGTCATCTTCTGCAACACCCGGGAGGAAACCGGCCGCGTGGCCGAGCACCTACGCAAGCAGGGGCTGAACGCCGAACCGATCTCGTCGGATCTGTCCCAGGCGGAACGCGAAGCCGTCATGATTCGCATGCGGGCGGGCAACATTCGCTTCTTGGTGGCCACCGACGTCGCCGCGCGGGGCATCGACATCGAAAATCTTCCATGCGTCATCAACTACACCTTTCCCGAGTCGCCGGAAATCTACATCCACCGCACCGGCCGAACCGGGCGCGCCGGGCGTTCGGGCCGCGCAATTTCGCTCATCGGTCCGACCGAGGTCGGCTCGTTCTACTACCTCAAGCTGCTCTACAAAATTAAGCCGGACGAGCGGTCGCTGCCGTCGGAAGCGGAAGTCAGGTCGCACCGCGAAGGCGAGCGATTGGCGCATCTGCGCAACCTTTTCCCGGGCGATCCCGGCGCGGAATGGCATTCGCTGGCCAGGCGACTGATGGTCGGCATCGATGCCGAGCGTTTGGTTGGGGCATTGCTTCGCGGAGCCATCGGGACTGGCAAGTCCGAGGCGCAAAAGCCCGCTGCAACCATTGCCGCCGTCCAGTCCGAGCCAGAGGTTGCACCTGCACTCGCTGCGCTCGCCGAACCGGAAGCCCCAACCCCAGCCCCAGCACCAGCGCCAGCGCCAGCCAGTGAACCCGAACGTCGAGAACGAAGCATGCGCGGTGAGCATCGCGGTCGTGGCTATGGCGAACGTGAACGAGGCCCGCGTGGGCGCGGAGGTCGTGATCGGGACCGTGAACGCGAGTCCCGCGGCAGTGGAAAAGCCGCGCAGACACCCTCCGAGCCAGGCCGTACCCCCGGCCAAGGCGGCGACACCCGCGAGTTCTGGGAGGTGTGGAGCGAAGAGGTCGGCCGGACACCGTCTACGCCAGAATCGGCGCGCCAGGAACCCGACGCTGGCGAGACCGCCTCGGCGCCAAGCGAACAACCGCCCACGGGGAGTGTTCGGCTCTACGTCAACCTCGGCCGCAAGGACGGGGTCACGCCCGAGGTGGTGGCCGAACGACTTTCCGCAAGTGGCGTGGTGCTGCCTGTCTCCGACGTCGAATTGATGAACACCCACAGCTACATCAACGTTTCGCGTGAGGTGGCCGAAACCCTCTGTGCAAAGGTCAACGGACAGCTCTACAACGGCCGGGCGATCGTCTGCGAACCGGCGCGGCCACCTCGGAGAAGGTAGCGGATCCGGAACCGTAGCCGGAACCGTAGCCGGATCCGGAACCGGCTCCTCCGGCAACCGGTTCCGGCGTCAGAGCTTCGGGAACGGCTTCAGTTCGCCAGGCGTCGCCGGAAGTGCGGGCTTCGCTCCGGCCGGGGCAGCCGGCGTGCTCGCCTCTGGCTTCGCTCCCGGTGCCGCTGCCGCTGCTGCGGGCTTGCCCTTGTGGCCACGGCCAGGGTGCTGCTTATGGGAGGGATCGCCCGTGGCTTCCGTCGGCGTGAGCTTTTCCTCGACAGCAGGCAGGGCGACCGGTGCGACGGCAGGAACGACAGCGGCCGACGGCACAGGGACCGGTGGTAGGGTTGGCGGCGTCGGCGCAGCTGGCTGGACTGCCACCGCCGGAGGTGGAGACTTTGCGGCCTCGGGCGGCTTGCCTCGTGGCGACAGGGCGAGCCAGGCCGCGACCCCGATGCCAATCGCTACGCCGGCACCGACCAACACGACCGTCCTCCTGCTAGACGAGCCGGGCCGCGAGGGTTGCATCTCGGCGCTGGACGCGGCCGCGTCGACACTCTTGCGCGAAAGCTTCTGCGTTTCCGGCGCGCCACTCTTCGTGCGGGCGGCGCGTATTGCCGCTGGCGCGTTCAAGCCACCCATGGCGATGGTTTGCCCCTTGGGCGGCTGCTTGGGTGCACTTTCCGGCCCCGGGCAGACCGAGACCGCCTCGAGCAACTCGGCCATCGACTGCCAGCGATTGTCCCTGTCTTTTTCCAGCGCCTTGAGCACCAGCGCGTCCATCCCCGGCGAAATCACCAGATCCGGCCGGCGCACGCTGGGCGGAACTGGATCCTCCATCAGATGCTTGGTCAGCATCGTCATGAACGATTCGGCCACGAACGGCGTCTGTCCCGTGATGAGGTGATACAGGATGCACCCGACCGCATAGATGTCGGCGCGATGATCGGTGTCCTTCCCCTCGGCCTGCTCGGGCGCCATGTATTCGGGCGTTCCGAAGATCATGCC
>PMLH01000638.1 GCA_003159055.1 Myxococcales bacterium | reverse complement strand
GCCGCACTTGTGCTCGGTGGCCCAGATGGGCAGGCCGCCGAACGTCGTGCCGCCGTTCACCTTGTCGAGCACGTTCCACTGCACGCCGGCAACCTTGAGGAAGCCCTTTGCAGTGGCATCGGCCAGTACTGCGTTCCCGAGGTCAACGTCCGCGCCGCTGTTGGCATTGGACAGCGTGCCGAGCATGACGCCGACACCCGAAGGGAGCGCCGGACCCAGGTACTGGCCGACGAACTTGGTAAAGAGTGCCGACGTCCAGAGACAGGACGGGTAATGGAGAGCGTAGTTGGGCTCGTTCTGAGGAGCGACGTAGGAAATGTTGATGCCCGCAGCCTTGTACGCAGCGATGAACTTGACGAAGTACTGAGCATACGCCGTCAGATTGTTGGCATCGTCCTTCATGTTCCCACTGTCGAAGTTCGACGTGGTCGTGGCGCTGTCGTCGGTGGTTGCCGTGAATGGTGCGACCTTCATCCAGGTAGGAGGCGTCCAGGGGCTGGCCCAGAATTTGATGTCTGACTTTACAGCCAGCGCAGCCTGGATATAGGGGATGAGGTCTTTGCTATCCTGGGTCGTGTTGAAATTGGCCATCGAGGTGTCCGCACTGCCCTCGTCGTCCGTGTAGCGAGCGATTGCGTAGTCGCTGGCACCCATGGGAATGCGTCCCATGGCGAACCGGGCGCTGTTCGTCCCGAAGAGGAGCTGCATGGCGCGGTCTCTGTCGGTCGAGCTGAGCGCCTGCAAGGCCACCCACCCCTTTTCGTTGAAGCATCCGCCAAAACCTTCCCATGTCTGGGACCCAGTGTCGCTGACGGTAACGGTGGCGGTCCCGGTCGACGTGGCGATGGTCCCGGGCGTCCAGGTGGTACTCGTGCCTGATACGCAGCTACCGTTGGTTGAGGTGTATACAGCGGGCCCAGCCGAGGTTGTGCCACCCGCCGCCGAGGTGCCGCCCGTGCCCTGTGTCCCTCCGGCCGCAGTGCCGCCAGCACCCGTCGTGGTCGTGCCACCTGCCCCGGTCGTGGACGTACCGCCGGTTGCGTTGCCGCCAGAGCCGGTCGTGCCGCCCTTTGCGGTCGTGCCGCCGCTCCCGCTACCGCTACCGCCGCCGCTCGCGTTGCCGCCAGCGCCGCTACCACCAGAACCGGTCGCGCCGCCCTTCGCGGTCGTGCCGCCGCTCCCGCTCGAGCCACCACTCTGGTTCCCGCCCGAGCCACCGCTCTGGTTGCCGCCCGAGCCACCGCTCTGGTTCCCGCCCGAGCCACCGCTCTGGTTGCCGCCCGAGCCGCCGCTCTGGTTGCCGCCCGAGCCGCCGCTCTGGTTGCCGCCCGAGCCGCCGCTCTGGTTGCCGCCCGAGCCGCCGCTCTGGTTGCCGCCCGAGCCGCCGCTCTGGCTGCCGCCCGAGCCGCCGCCCGAGCCGCCGCCGCAAGCCGCGAAGAGAACTGCGAGTCCAACACTGGTGATCGAGTTTCGTGCTCTGTTCATTGCGCCATCCTCAGTTAAGTCGGGCACGTGTGATGATACGACGTGCGACGTGGTCCATACCCCACGTATATTCCCTGTTAGGGCCCATCCGTGCGGGATTTTTCTGGGTAGTTTTGTGGCCTGAGTGTGCCATAGGGCACGCTTTTGTCTTCCTATTTCTGACGCCAAGTTGGCTTTTCTTGCTGCCTTCCCCAGCGCACCTTCGAATGCCCCGAACCGTGGTCGCGATGGCGAGCCGTCTCGTCGGTGGGCGGGGCGCAGGTTTCGCCCTTGAGGTCGCTGTGCGCCGATGCGACACTTCGTCGCTGCATCGGCGAACGCCAGGGTGAACCCGGAAGTGCAACGTGCCAGAAGAGCGCGCAGTAGCAGCAGCACCGTCGCAGCCGCGCATGCGGTCGTTTGCGGCGTGGATGGTCGCTGTCTTCGTTCTAGGGGCGCTTTTGCGCGTGCCGACTTTTGGTCGGCCGCTCTTGTCCGACGACGAAGCCATCTATGCCACGACCGCTGACGCGCTCGCGCGCGGTGACCTGCTCTACCGCGATGTCGTCGATCACAAACCGCCGCTCATCTACCACGTCTATCAGGCCGGCTTCGCCGCGCTCGGGCGCTACCACACGCACGGCGCCCATGCCCTGGTCGTCCTCTCGGTGCTGCTCACGGCGGGATTCCTCTATATGATCGGTATGGGAACCCTGAAAGGGTTCCCATGCCCTCCCGCGATGGTGCGCGGCCAGCAAAGCTGGCCGGCTCCCCACGCGCACTGCGCGAGGCTGGCGGTGGCTGGATTATTCCTGGTCTTCTCGACGACCTGGCACGACTACGACGCCCTGGCGGCCAATTGCGAGCTTTTCGTGCTGGCGCCACAGGCGATGGCCGCGTTGCTGCTGGTACGAGGCTTCGGCAGACCGACCTCAAAGCTCAACGAAATTGTGATTCACTTTGCCGTCGGCGCCTTGATCGGGCTGTCCGCCCTGTTCAAGTACCAGGGCCTCACTTTCCTTGGCGTTTCGGTCGGCATGCTGGCCTGGGCGGCCTTCCTCGGTCGAATCCTCTGGCCGCGAGCCGCGGCTCTGGCGGTCCTTCAGACGATCGGCGCGATGTCGCCCGCAGCCGTCTACCTTGGCTGGTGTGCGATCGCGGGCAATGCCGAAGCCACGGTCTATTGGTTTCGCTTCAACTTCTCCTACGTAGGCGCCGGTTTGACGGGCCTTGCAGCAATCGCGCGGGGATTGCGCAGAACTGCGATGGTCGGCGGAGCCGCGCTGGTCCCCTACGCCTTGGGCGTGGCAGGCGCAGTGGCGGTTGCCGTCCGCCTGGCGCAGGCGATCCGTTCGAGGGTGCGTGGCACGCCCGATGGCGAACCGCCCTCCCCCGCGTCGGTGCTGGCCCTGCTGTGGCTTGTCACCTCCGCCGTCGCCGTAAGCGCAGGCGGACGTTTCTTCGGTCACTACTTTCACTTGATCCTCGCACCCCTTTGTTTGCTTGCCGGCCCCGGCCTGCTTCGCATGTGGAGCAAGGGCCGCGCCTTCCGCGTGGTGCTGGCGTTTTTGTGCACGGTTCCGCCGCTGATCTTCTTCGCCCTGGCCAGCTTTGCCCGACCGGTGGCGGCGCTGGATGAACCGGAACCGCCCTACAACGACGTCGCAGCTCGCATCGCCGCGCTTACGTCGCCGGACGAGCGCGTTTTTGTTTGGGGCAATTCCCCGCAGCTTTACGTGCTGGCGCGCCGGCCGATGGGAGCGCGTTTTTCCTTCTGCAACTACATGACCGGCGAAAGCCCGGGCACCCCCACCGAAACCGGACAATGGAACGCCGACAGCAACCAGTTGCCAGCCGCGTGGGAGATGCTGTTTGCCGACCTTGAGGCGAGGCGACCCTCGCTGTTTGTGGACGCCGCCGCCGCCGGTTGGGACGGCTACGACAAATTCCCCGTCACGCGCTACCCGCGCCTGCAGGCCTATCTCGACCGGCACTACCGCCCGGTGGAAACTCGACGCGGCGTGGTCCTTTACCGACGGCTGCCGTAAGCAGTTGCTTGCTCTGCGCCAGCGGGCCCATGGGCACTATCGGCCTTCTCTTTCCAGCTCAGGCGTCGAGGCCAGTTCCATCAGGACCAGCGTCGCGCTTGGGCGGCGGAACCGCCAGGCCGTCAGGCCGAGGGGGACCGTCGATGAGGCCGACATTCCTATCTACGCCGGCGCTTCCGTCGCCGATGGCGCCCCCGTCCCCGCCGGCGCTCCCACCGGTGCCCATGCTCGCATCACTGCCGCTGCTCCCACCGGTTCCTCCTGCCCCCACGCCACCGGTGGAAGTAGCACCACCAAGACCGGCGTCGCTCAAGGCTCCAAGTTGCCAGGTGCAACCGGCGAGGGTGGAGCACGAGAACTGAGTCGTGAATTGATTGCACGGAGATGCGACACCTGCGCAGGCTGCCGGAGCCCACGAGCAGCCCTGCGAAGTGCACTCCGTACTATTCAGCATCAAGCTGCAACTGTATGCGGTTCCCGTGCAGCTTGACGAAGAGCCACTCCAAGTGCAGCCCACGATTGCTGTGCACGCAGAATTGCTGCCCGCGCCGGAGCACGTCCGTTGCGTTCCCGCGCAGGCATCAGCGCTCCACTTGCAACCAACCACAGCGCATTCCGACGATGTCGAGTGCTGGCCGCAAGTCGAAGGCGTCCCACTGCAGGCTCCGACGGAGAGACTGCCTCCCGACCCGCCGCCAGAACCGCTGGCTGCAGCTCCCCCCGTGCCGCCAGGGGCCGTGCTCGTCGAAAGACCGCCGCTTCCACCACCAGCGCGTCCCGCGGTGGACAGGCCTGCGCCACCGCCCGAACCGCCACTTGCTGTTGTGCCCGTGCCACCGTTTGCCAATGCTCCCCCGGTACTGCCGACGCTCGTATCGACGGGAGAGCCCTGGGTACCATTGGAGCCACATCCCGCGGTCAGGCCAAGCAGTAGTACATTGGCCACAAACAGCCGAGCGATCGGATTTCCCATGGCGCATTGGAGCACAAAAGAGCCAGCGTGTCAAAGCGCCGTCCAGGACGGTGTTTCGGCCGCAGTAGTGCTACCCTCACGCGCCCGGNNACCAGCAACCTGGCCAAGGAATACGGCGCGCGCGTCCTGTTCGAAAACGTGACCCTGCAACTCAACGCGGGGTCGCGCTACGGGCTCGTGGGCGCCAACGGCTCGGGCAAGACCACCTTCCTGCGCCTCTTGGCGGGCGACGAAGAGCCGTCGCATGGCACTTTCAACCTGGCCAAGCGCGCACGCCTGGGCGTGCTTCGGCAGGACCGGTTTCTCGACGATGACGCCATCATCATCGACCTGGCCATGCGCGGCGACGCGGTGGTGTGGGAGGCTCTGACCGAGCAGCGCAAGATCGCCGAGGAAGGGCATCCCGATCCAGGACGGATCACGCACCTCGAAGACCTGATCGCGGCACACGACGGCTACACCCTGCAGGCGCGCGCCACCCTCGTGCTGGTCGGGCTCGGCATTCCGATGTCCGTGCATCGCTCGCCCTTGTCCACACTGTCGGGCGGGTTCAAACTGCGTGTGTTGCTGGCGCAGGTGTTGGTTGGCGGCGCGGACATTTTGCTGCTCGACGAACCGACCAACNNTCATCTCGCACGATCAGCGCTTCCTCGACAACGTGACCAGCCACACCCTGGACGTCGACTACCGCACCATCACCTTGTACGCCGGCAGCTATTCCACCTTCGTGGTCGACAAGGCCGCGATTCGCGAGCGCAAGGAGGCCACCATTGCACGCGCCGAGGAAGAAATTGCGCGCAAGCGTGCCTGGGTCGAGCGCTTTGGCGCGAAAAACACCAAGGCCACCCAGGCGCAAAGCCGGCTCAAGCAAATCGAGCGCATCGAGGTGGAAGAGCTGGTGGGCAGCTCGCGGCGCGCTCCCACGCTGCGCTTCGAGCAAGAGCGCCCGAGCGGCAGGGATGTGTTGGCCATCGAACGGCTGTCCAAGGCCTATGGCGAAAAGCGCGTCCTGTCCGACGTGAACCTGGTCCTGCGCCGNNCCCCCGACACAGGCGAGGCGCGCTGGGGCCACGAGGTGCGCTTCGGCTACTTTCCCCAGGACCACCGCGAGGTCTTGGACGACCTGGACGCGACGCCGCTTGGCCTGCTCGATCACGCCTGCCCTGGCGCAAGTCCGACCTACGTGCGCAGCCAGCTCGGCCGGGTTTTGTTCTCCGGCGCAGACGTGGAGAAACGGGTTGGCCTGCTCTCGGGTGGCGAGTCCGCGCGCCTCATCTTTGGGCTGCTCATCGTGAACAAGCCCAACGTGCTGGTGCTGGACGAACCCACCAACCACCTGGATCTGGAGGCCATCGGCGCCCTCATCGAAAGCTTGCGGAATTTTCCCGGCACAGTGTTGTTCGTCTCGCACGACCGCTGGTTCGTGTCCGAGCTGGCCACGCGCATCGTGGAGATCACGCCGGACGGCCCGCGCGATTTTCCCGGCACCTACACCGAGTACCTCGCCCGCTGTGGCGACGACCACCTGGATGCTGACGCCGTGGTGGAAAAGGCCAAACGCGCGCGCCAGGAAGACGCACCCGGCGCGAGCTCGGCCAGCGCCGCCGACTGGGAAGAGAAGAAGCGTCGCCGCAACCGCCTCATCCAGCTGCCGAGGCGCCGCGATCAAGTGATGGCCGAGATGGAAGCCGCAGAAAACCGCAAGCAAGCCATCACCGATCTGTACTGCTCGCCCGGCTTCTTCGAGCGCACGAGCAAGGACGAGGTCGCCGCGCTGGAGCAGGAACAAGCAGCCCTGGGTCCGAAAATCGAAACCCTGCTGGCCGAATGGGAAGTCTTGGAGAAGGAGATCGCGGACATCGAAAGAGAGTAATCACACGGGTCTCAAATGCGACCACGAGGTCACAAAACGAGAGGACCATCTCTTCTCTCTGTCTACTATTGACAGAGGCATGCTCTTCACCCTCAACACACAAGATGGCACATCCATCCTTCGCATCGAAGGGGAGCTGGACGCGCTGTCGGTCGTCGAGCTCAGACCGATCATCGGCGGGATTGTCGAAGAGCGGCCTTCGCGCGTGGTCATCGATCTTTCCCGCCTGCGCCTGATCGACACCTTGGGTGTGGGCGCAATCGTCGCATTGTTCAAGGTCGTCCGTGCCCACGGAGGCAGTCTGGTCGTCGCCGGTGTTCGCGACCAACCCTTGGCCATCCTGCGCCTGCTGCAGCTCGATCGCGTCCTCATCCATGACGTGGCTCACTGAAGGGCGTGCCGCGGAGCTATCGTCCGGCAGTTTCGCGCAGCAAACTCAAGTCGACCATGTCCGCCGTCACTTTCACCGCGCGGTAGGACACATCGCCGCTCGCAAAGGCTATGTCCAGGACGTCGTTTCCAAGGGCGTCTACCTCGCTCAGAACAGGCCCAGACGCGCCCTCGATCGTGCCCCATCCGATCACGGTATTGCCGTCGGCATAGCGACGACAGCTACCCATCGCCGCGCTGCTGGCATTTCCGACGTACTGCCAGGCAACGGTCGCGGTACCGCTGGTGAAGTCGACCGCGTACTCGACACATCTAGCCGGCCCGCTGCCCTCGGTTTGGTCGTCGAAGAGTGACACGTTGCCGTTCGGCCGCAGGCGCGCATCGTGTTGGCGATTGAAGCCCGTCTCTGGATCGCCTTGGATCCGGATCAGACTCGCTCCATCCTTGTTGTACGCGACGCCGCCCATTTTCCAGACCACCTTGCCCGTCTGCTTGTTGACCAGGAAAACCGCGTTCATGTGACGAGCCGACACGAGAAGGTTACCGTCCGCATCCACGTCGATCGAGTTACAATGAAATGCGTCGAGGACATCTTCTCCGTTGGCCGCCGTTGCCTCCGGTGCGACCGACTCCTTGCCGGGATCGAAATGGTCACTGGCCAGCCATGACCACACCAAACTGCCCGCGCTGTCGATCTCCTGAATAGCGCAGTCGGCAATCGTGGTGTTGGCGCCATAGCCCGCATTCCCCTCCAGATCCACTCCACGCGTGATCGCAAAGGAAATTACCAGAGCGTCTCCGTTGGGCAACAGACGCAGTTCGTGGTGATCGGTGGGAGTGCCTACCGCCTTTGCGTAGCGCACCTGCGACGTCGCGAGCTGGTGGATCTCATATTGGCCATTCGGGTCCGTGCCGAAATTGCTCCCGAGCCGCGGGGTAAATGAAATGGCATCGTGCTCGAGCGCCTCGACGTTGAGTGCACCCGTATTGGTCGAAAGCCGATGGTACCAGACTGGGGTACCGTGCGCATCGACCGCCATGGCGAATGTGGACTCACCGGCCGCCTGGGTCAGATTGGCCATGAGGTACCAACCCGGCGTGAGCCCTGCGACGGTCGGATGGGTGGTCACGGTGACGGGAGGGAAGTCGTGCGGAAGACACCGCACCCAGTATTGGTCGGTAGAGCCAAGGGCAGAAACTTCGAGGACGATGGCCTGGTCTTCGAGCAATTCTATTGCCATGCTCTGCGATCGAGCAGCAGCCGACGTCGTGGGCTGCATCAACGCGACTGTGGCTCCCAAAGACGCTGTGGCGCCGAGGGTGAGTGAGTTCGTCCCGGTGCCACAGGTAACGAAGTAGTCATGGATCCCCGGCAAAAACTTCGGATTGAGCACACGTGGCGCAACTGTCAAGGAATCGAGTGTCAACAGCGGCGTGGAGGTTTCGCTATCCGTTGGCGCATCCGCGACGACAGCGAGCTTCCAGGTATCCTCCTCCGCGTCGAGCAGAACCACCCGGGTGTCAATGGGTTCGACGTCGAGCGGACCGCCATCCACCGCGGAGCCACCGGGGAGCACCGACGCGGTGTCGTCGCTGGCTGCCGCGTCCACGCCAGCGGGACCGCTGTCGGTCGGCGCAGGTGCTTTCGCCGCGGGGCTTCGCCTCCTGTTGCCTACACCGCCATCGATCCGGTTCGCGCTGCCTCCGTCGCGGGCGGCCGAGCCGCCCATGCCGCCTGGACCCTCGGCGCTCGCCCCGGTGATGCCACCCGCCGTGACTGAGGCGCCGTCTGAGCCGCTGGGCCCTCCAGTGCGGAAACCGCCCGATCCACTCGCCCCCTCACTGCGAAATCCGCCCGAGCCGCTGGAGCCGCTGCTCGACATTGCGCCGCCCAAGCCCGCCCCGTCGCCCGAACCGCCAGAGCCGATCGAGCTACCCGAGTCGCCCTGGCCACCCATCCCCCCACTGCCGCCGCTCTTCCCCGCAGCGGGCGCGGGGGTGCCATTGTGACTCGAACATGCAGGTGTCAACAGGCTCACACATAGAATGGCGCTGAGACCGCACGAGGAGATGAATCCCTGCTTCACGATCGCCTCCATGGTTGTGATGTGTGAAACCCGACCAAGTCGCTCCTAAAGCAACGGCCGTGCCAGAAAAAGTTGACGACCGCGACGCCTGAAGCGCCCACGCCCAGACATGCGCCGGCTGACAATCCGGCCGTTCCAACCTGGCCACCGCGACAATTTGCCGCTGCTGGCGAGGCAGGGTGCCGCACCGCCGAGCAATGCAGAATGGCTTGGTATCCGCGCCGAAAGGGGCTAGGAGCCAGACGAGCTGTTATCAACCCCACCCGACGGCCGCTGGCGTGAGCGAACCAGGTACAGCGTGGTCGCCACCAGGGCCACCGGAACCACGTGGGTCAGGTGGTAGGTGAGCGCGTAGAGAACCGCGATGTCTCGCGGAGCGCCGCACATGACGAGCGCCATGATGGCTCCCGCTTCGAAGGTGCCGAAATTTCCCGGCAGGGTCGGAATCACGATGGCGGCATTGATGCCGACCAAGGTGAGAAGCGCGACGTGAAAGCTGGGCTGAAGATGAAACGCCGATTGGAACAGTACCAGCATGACCAGCTCGCTGCCCCAACCGAGCAGCGACAAGGCCGCCATGGCGGCCACCCGGCGAGGCGTGGAGGCGCCGAGTCCCGCCGAGAGCGCATGCCGAAGGCGCGGCAAGCGGCCGAGCCGGGGCACAAGCCATCGCCCGGCCGCGAGCAAAGCGAGGTAGCCCAGTACCACCAGCGCCGAGAAAATGAGGGTCACTCCCCCAAGCTTCGTCGTCAACGCCGTGATGAAGACGAGGACCGCGAGGGCCAGCACCTCGGCACCCCGCTCGGCCCAGGTGCAAGCGTAGTCCACCGTCAGCTTCTGCGTGTGCTGCCGCAGGCGCGCCGATCGCACGATGTCGCCGCTACCAAAGCCAATCGCGGCGTTTGCCAGCAGGCCCTCGATGGTCGCGGCTAGAATTTGGCGAAAGGGTGGCGGATCGGTAAGCGCCACACGCCAGCGGGCTGCCTTGATTGGCAAGAACACCGCGAAGTTGAGCAGGATGGTCGCCGCCATCGCCCACGGGGCACTCGACGAGAGCTGGACCTGCCACGGTTTCTCCCGCAAGAGCACCACGGCCAGCAGGCCGAGCGGCAGGCAACGCAGAACCATCTTTGCGCACCGTGGAATCAAGCTCGATCCAAGGTCACGAAGTCAAACCCGCGCGAGCGCAGCCGTTCCAGAATGTGCGGCAGGGCAGAGAGCATCGGTTCGATGTCGGGCTTCTCTTCGTTGCCCCGGCCGTCGTGAAGGAGCAGCACCATCCCTGAACAGGCGAAACGCGTGGCCCGCTTGACCAGGACCTCGGGTGCCGGCCGATCGGTGTCCCAGATGCCGCGACTCCAGGCCCAAATCTGGAAGCCGAGCCGCCTTGCCACGCGGAAAATGGCAGAATTCTTCAAGCCGTGCGGCGGACGATACAAATGCGCGGGCGAGACGCCGAGCCCCGACAATTCGCGAACCGCCGTCGACAGCTCGCGATCGATCTCGGCCTCGCTGGCACGATGGAGCTTGGTGTGGCTGGTGCCGTGCACCGCAATCGTGTGCCCCTGCTCTGCTGTCGCCCGCAAAACATCAGGATGGCGGCGGGCGTTGTCAGCCAGAACGAAAAACGTGGCCCTGACCTGGTGACGCGCGAGGATCTCCAAGACCCGGGGCGTATCGGCGCTGGGGCCGTCGTCGAAGGAGATGGCACATGCGCGACGCTCTCGCCCGGGCAGTCGCCAATGGATGCGGCCCAGCGGATCGAAGGCGGGGATCTGCTGAAACGCGACGACCGTGCCCAAAGCGGCAGCGCTTGCCAGAATCGCCGCCTTTGCCCACACAGGAAGGACCGGCAGCGCAAGCACCAGAAGGACGCCACCCACAACCGCCAGGACCAGGAGCCCGCGGCCAAGCCAAGCCCCCGCTTTGGCTCCCATGGTTACGCTGCGGCCTCGGGCCGCGCGCGAAGCAGATCAGCGCGCGGGCCGACCACGCGTTCGAACACGTCGAGGATCTTGCCGCCGACTTTGGTCCAGTCGAAGGATTCTGCAATCGCTTTTCCGCGGGCGATGCGGACGCTCTGCTCGCATTGCAGTGTTTCCATGACCGCATGGGCGAACGCATCGGCGCTGGCATTTTTGGCGAGCACGACGTTCGCCCAATGTTCGCCAGCCCGATCGGTTCCGAGCGCGGGAAGCGCGACCACCGGCAGGCCTGCGGCGAAGGCCTCCAGCACCATGATGGAAAAGCCCACCGCGCGCGCCGGCAGCAGGAACACCGATGAGGAGGCCAAAAGCTCGGGGCGCTGTTCGTAGACCGCCCCAAGAAACTCGACCCGCGGTTGGAGATGCGCTGGCACCTGTGCTTGCAGTGCAGCTCGCATCGGCCCATCACCCGCCATGAGCAGGCGCACATCGGGAACGACTTCGGCAATCCTGGCGAAGGCGTCGATGGCCAGGTCTGGCCCGTTGCGCTCTTCCAAGCGGCCGAGATAAACTAGGTTGCGCATTTCTGGTCGAAGGTAGCGCGGGTTCGGTCGCGCTCGCCAATACGACGCGTCGATACCATTGGGAATGATGGCCGGACTGAAACTGGCGTACCGCCACATCGACTGCGCGGTCGCCTCGGAAACCGCGATGACGGCAGCGGCGCGACGGAAAACCCATCGGTAGTAAGGCGCCATCCGTTGCCGCCACTTGGCGTCGGGAAAACAAGAGTGCAGGGTAAGAACCTTCGGCCCGCGAAACATCGCAAGCGCGAACGACGCCAGGCCGATGTCGCAAGGGCCGTGGATGTTGAGAACGTCGAACTGCCCTTTGCAAAGCGCCCGATAGAAATTCCACGCTGCCAGTGGCCCGACCGTGGCCTGGGTAAAAGTGCCACCGGTGCGGAAGGTCCACGCCCGTCCCACGCGAATCACGCCCTGCTCGGCATCTTGAGGCACGCAGGTCGACGGGACGCCCGGATCGCCGGTCAGAATGCTGACCTCGACGCCCTGACGAACCAGGAGATTCCGCATGTGGCGGACGTGCTCCTGAATGCCCCCAAGAGTGGGGAAGTAGCTCTCGGCTACCATGCCAACGCGAAGTGGGCGCATATATCGACTATCCTGCTTAGCCCGTTGCGGGACTGGCGGTCAAGCAGCTTGTGCTCGAGGTCTCGCCGCTTAACGCCACCCGCCAATCTGAGCGGGCTCAAGCTCAGCCCCTGTGTGGAGGGAGGCCGCAACGGCCCGCTGGTAGATCTCCAGCTGATTCGCGGCAAACACTCGGCGATAACCGGCTGGGATCATCGCACGCGCCTCGGGCGGAATGGCCCAGGTGAGTAGGTGACTGAACCGCGGCTCGGCTTCCTTCCAGAAGGCCGACCACTGGCGACGCCATTCCTCCATGCATTCGGCATCCACTTGCAGGCGCGCCGGACGGAAGGTCTTGCAGACTTGGGCTGGGGTTCCGTGCTTTTCGGCCATGCGATCGAGCGCCGGCGGGATGAGCGCTGCCGGCGGAAAATCGCGGTATGTGATGGGATACGACCGCTCCACCGCAAACACCAACGGCGCCGACGTGTTCCTGGCAACCACGTAGTCGGCCCAGGCATGGGTGAGGCTCGCAGTAAAATCGCTGGTCTCGCTGTGCTTGAAAATGAGCGGCAACAGCGTGGCCTGCATGGGCACACTTTCCGTTCCAGCGGCAAAAGCGGATCGGTCGCGATCCAGCCGCACGTAGTCGACGCCGAGGGCAGCTGAAAACCACACCGCGCAAACCGCCAAGCCAGCAACAACAGGCTTGGGCAGACGCTCTGGCAGCCGTACCACCGCGCCGGCCCACAAAAACGGCACCAGGCGACAGTTGAGGTACCACCAATTGCTGAGCATGGTCGGCAGAGCCAGGTAGCCAAGGGCCAGGCCCGCCATCGCGAGCGGCGAAAAGAACGGGCGCCGAATCCGCCGCTGCTTCCAGCCGTAGTACAGCAGCAGAGCCGTGGGCACCAGGGTCACGCTGCCCCAGCGCGTAAGCGCGCCCGAGGCGTCGAGCCACAGGTGGGCCAACGTCTCCCAAGGCGGCAGATAGGCAAACCAAGCCTCCGCCTGCGCCCTCACGCGCTCGGCCTTGACCAGATGCTGCCGGGCGGATGCGAAAAACAGCAGGCCGACCGGCGCCAGCGGAGACAGCAGGACAAGGCCGGTCTTCGCGCGCTCGCGCCAGGTGGCCTGGCCGAGGGCGAAAAGGCCGACGAGACCTATGACCACGACCAGGGGAAACGGATGTGCGTACCAGAGCGCGCATCCGAGCACGCCGATACCGATGCCGCGCAGCAAGGTTGCGCACTCGCGCTGCCCGTCGAGCACCGCAAGAAGAATCAGCGACAGCGCAAAAGCAAACGCGAAGTTGAGCATCCCCATGGAGAGGAAGAAACCGTGTACCAGAGGCCAGGCGAACAGGATCCCGACCCAGAACGAGCGGCGGCCGCCAAAGCGAAGCACGAAGATCGGCAGCGCAAGCGCGTTGGCGGCAAGCGCCACGGCGGTGAAAGCGCGCGCGGCCCCGAAAAGTCCATACCCGCCGAACACGCAAAGCCACAGGGTGAGCAGCGAATTCGACTTGAAGAAACCATTGAAGACGTACTGCGGGTAAATCTCGGGATGAGCAATGATGTGCGCCGAAGCCACGTGGTTGGGCAGATCCTGCAAAGGCGGCAGCGCCACCAACAAGAGCGGCCACGCCGCCATGGCGAACAGCAGGAACCCAACCATCGCAACGAGCCACGGGTCCGAGAGACGCGCGAAACGTTCTGGCCACGGTGAATGCGGGCTGGGATCCGGCTCAGACACGGCGGCAGTGTACCCTGGATCTCGACCCATCCCGCAATCCCGCGATAGCCGCAGAAGGTCGTGGTCGTAACCGTGGTTGTGGCCGTGTGAGAATGAGCTTCGTCGGCCACGGCCAGGGCCACGGGGGACGTCTACGTCTACGACCACCACCCACCGCTCCCGGTGGGTGCGAGCTCCGTCGTGGAAAGGCGTCTCTCTGAGGCCTTCCGCGACGTCGCTGCGCTTGTCGCGGGCTTAGGGCTACCCCCAGGGCGGAACTTCGCCAGCGATATCCGCGACCAGCGAACCGCCTTCGCGCTGCACTTCCACCTTCGCGCCGACCGAAACCGCCGTTGCGGCGATAGCGAGCGCAACCGGTTTTTCGCCGGGTAGACAGCCCACGCTGGTGATAACGCCGGCGCTCGGCTGCCCGTGGGCGACCAGCTTGTCTCCCGCCTTGGGCAACTCGGGGCCAGCCAGGCGCAGAAGCACCAGTCGCTTGCGGGTGTTTCCGCGGTCGCGCATGCGCACGATGGTTTCCTGTCCGACGTAGCAACCCTTGCTGTGGTCGATGGCCGCACCAAGGCCGATCTCGACGGGAAAACGATCGGGCGCTATCTCGTTGCCAAGCTTCGGATCCATGGCCACGATGCGAAGAGCCTCGGCGATTTCACCTGGTAGCCGCGGAATACCGCCGCCCAAGAGCGATGCTGCGATGGCCTCTCGGGCGGGGCGGCTGGTGACAACGCACAGTCCGCCGGCGCCGCTAGCCCGGCCGTGCGCGATCCAGAGCGGGCCGTGCGCGTCGCTCGTGATTTCCGCGTGGGCGTACAAAGGCGCTTCGGCCAAGCCCGACGGCACGGCCACCCCGGCCGCGGTCAGTGCGAGACTGGCTTTCGGCCCAAGCACGGCAAGCGAAGCCAGCTCTGTCTCAGGCGCAATTTGGAAATCATCCATGATCGCGAACTTCGACAGCCCAGCGGCGACCGACTCGCCTTGCCCGGCCGGGACGATGATGCGAACGCTCTTGCCGCGCACGAAGACCAGCAGCCGAGCAAGCATGCGACCGCGCACATCGAGAAGCAGCGTCTGACTGCCCTGCCCTGGCTCGACCCCAGCGACCTTTCCCGACGTGATCCGCTGCAAGAAGACCACGCGGTCGTTGCCGGTCGCGCGCAGGATATCGTGCCCGGCGCCGTCGATGAAGACCGCAGATTCGCGCAGGGATTGTAGTTCGAGCGATGAAGACATGAGCCTACTTTCGATGCGCGATGGCCTTGCCCAGTTCCGACCTTTCGCGCAGGCGCGCTGTCCTGCGCGTGGCCGCCTGTTTGAACCGTCGCTTTTCCGCCATGGTCTCGGTCACCAGGCGCGGAACTGGGCGCGGTCTTCCCATCTCATCCAGCGCCACAAAAGTCAGGAACGCGTGCGTGGCTTGCGCCCGCTCGCCCGTCCACGGGTTTTCCGCCAGCACTTCCACCTCGACCTCCATCGACGTGCGCGCCGCGAAACTGACCTCGGCCTTCACGATGACGAATTCCTCGACGCGAACCGGGCGCAAAAAGTGCAGCCGGTCCATCGACGCCGTCGCCACCGGTCCGCCGGCATGGCGCGAAGCCGCGATAGCAGCCGCCACGTCGATCCATTGCATCACCACGCCGCCAAACAGCGTCCCCATGGCGTTGGTGAACCCAGGCAGAACCGCCTGGGCCGTTTCGACCCGCGTCTTCGCGACGGTATGCCGTTTGTCGGTCCGACTCTTCATGGTTCGTCTGCGGTATCACGCGAAGGCGTCCCGGTCAAACGCCAACCGAGCTGAGGGCACAGAGAAAACAGAGACCTCGGAGAGGCGGCGTCGCGTCTGGCACATGACTTCATAGTTACGGCGCATTTACGGCGCATTTGCGGCGCGAGGCCACCCGCTACGCCATCACGCCTTGAGATCGCGCATCCTCGGCTCTCGAAGGCTGTCCACGGTGACGCGTTCGCGTGCCGCCTGAGCTTCCTCGATGGTATGGAAGCGAAAAACACCTCGAGGGTAGACACGCGGCGCAAGCGCGAAGTACCTCGCGCAGTGGCGGGCGAACCGCTCGAAACCATCGCCGGGCAAGACCACGACAGCGGCGCGGGCCATGTCCTCCGCCGAGCGGAACTTCTGCACGCGGCTCATGGCCCGTCATCCTCGAGGTTGAAGGCTTGCCGGAGCATCTTTGCAGCTATCGACTATGAGTGAGACCTCAGGGAACGGGGCCGCTCGAGGTGAAGATGGAGCCGTCCGCACACATGACAACCAGCTTGCTTCCGTCTGCCGATATGGCCACTGCCCCACCGGGGCTATTGCAGTTTGCGTTTCGCGAGGTCCAAGTTACACCCGAGTCCATTGATGTGTAGATGTTTCCATATACATCAACGAGCTTTGTGCCATCCGACGATGACGCCACTGAGTACGCATACACCGACGGTGCCCGTGACGTCCACGTTGCCCCCGAATCCGTCGATGTGTACGTGCCTCCCTCGCCCACAGCAACCAACTTGGTTCCGTCCGACGACGATGCCACCGAAGACCATTGCTGCGAGGTGCCCCGCGGCGTCCACGTCGCGCCAGAATCCGTCGACGTGTAGATTTTGCCCTCGTAGTAGGCGACAGCGACCAGCTTCGTCCCGTCAGATGACGACGCCACTGACTGCCATGACAGCATCGGCGCGCCCTGCGGCGTCCACGTCACGCCAGAATCCGCCGACGTGTAGATGTAGTTCCCGGAGGCCACAGCCACCAGCTTCGTCCCGTCGGAAGACGACGCCACTGACTGCCAGCTCTGCGACGAGCCCCGCGGCGTCCAGGTCGTCCCAGAATTCGCCGACGTGTAGATGTAGCCACCATAGGCCACAGCCACTAGCTTCGTCCCGTCGGACGACGACGCCACTGAGGCCCAGTCTTGCTGCAAGCCCCCCTGCGTCCACGTCGCCCCTGAATTCGTCGATGTGTAGGTGTAGCCCCCGGCCACAGCCACTAGGTTCGCCCCGTCTGACGACGACGCCACCGAGGTCCAATTCTGCTGCGAACCCCGCTGCGTCCACGTCACACAGTAGTCCGCCGACGTGTAGACATATCCGTAGTTGGCCACAGCGACTAGCTTGCTCCCGTCAGACGACGACGCCACCGAACGCCACGATCGCGACGAAGCCCGCTGTGTCCACGCCGCCCCAGCGATGGGCACGCAGTTTCCCGTCCCATCGGCCAAAGTGTCGTTGGGGCATATGCCGGTACCGCTGAGAGAGACGCTTCCATTCCCTCCCTGCGTCGCCGAGAAGGTGACGGTGCCACTCCGATTCCCGTTGGCGGAGGGGCTGAAGACAACGCGAACCGTGCAGGAGGCGCCTGGGGCCAAGGTTGGCACGATGGATCCGCAATCCCCGGCGCTGCCACTCTCGATGGCGAACTCGCTACTGCTCGACGCAGCCGAGATGACTCCGCTCGTGGACTGCCCCGTGTTCGTGATGGTGAATTCCTGAACTGCGCTCGAAGTTCCGACTGGGACGGGGCCAAAGGAAAGGCTTGAGGTGTTGCCGGCGGTCAGAAAGGCCGGAAGGAGCCCCGTGCCATTGACACTGATGGCCCCGGCTCCCGCCGACGCGGGTGAGAAGGTGATCGTGCCGCCGTAGGAGCCGCTGGTGCTCGGGATGAACACCACGCGCACGGTACAGGACGCGCCTGGCGCCAAAGTGGTAACGCCCGATATGCAATCGTTGGCGCTGCCAGTCTGGATCACGAAATCGCTGTTCGTCGACGTGAGCCAGATGACCCCGCTCGTATCCTCACCCTTATTGATGATCGTGAAGCTCTGAACGACACTTGAGGTTCCGATGGGAACAGAGCCAAACGAAAGGCCCGAAGTGTTGGGGATCAGGTTGGCCGGCGAAAGCCCGGTGCCAATGACGCTGATGGTTCCGCTACTCGAAGATGGCCCCGGCGAAAAGGTAATCGTCCCGTCGCGGGAGCCGCTGGCGACCGGGGTGAACACCACGCGCACAGTGCAGGACTCACCTGGCTTCAAGGTCTTGACGCTCCAGTAGCAGTCGTCGATGTTGGTACTCTGGATTGCGAACTCGCTGGTGCTGGCCGAGACTGCCAAGGGGAAGCTTTCCCTTTGGCCCGCATTCGTGAGGGTGAAGCTGAGGACCGTGCTGGATTCCCCAACGACCACGGAGCCAAAATCGAGGCTCAAGACCCCACCAGCGGTCAGGAAGGCGTCCGCAAGATCCGGCCCGATGTCGAGGACTGGCGGAACGTCCGGCCTCATCCGCATCTCCGACACCAAGTCTCGCCCCACAATCGAATTCACGTCTGGTCGGAGCGGCAGGTCCGGCCTCAGGTCGGGTTCCGCGTCCGGCACTAGATCAGGTTCCATATCCGGCCCCATGTCGGGCTCCGCATCTGGCTCGCCGTCCGGCGTGGCTTCGGTCTCGGGTCCGTCCTCGCTGGCGTCGGCGCTCGCATCGGCACGATAGTCGAACGAGTCGGGCGAGACCTCGATGGCATCCTCGGCGCTGGCACGGTCGCGGTTGACCTCGGTGCCTACACTCGCGGAAGAATCGCGGTTGCCGCCCTTGTAGTCTTTCAAGGTCACGTCGTAGCAGCCGGCCAGGAGCGCGACCGAACATAGGCATGAAAATTGAACTCGCATGACTCGACTCAGAACCTCACGCCAAGGCCTGCAGGTGACAGGGATAGGCTGGGCGTGCTCCCTTCCGCCTTCGATCTGCGATCCACGAGATAAGCTACCGCCGCGGTGACTGCCAGCGCGCCTGCGCCGATTCCACAGCCGATGGCGATCCCGCTGGAGCGGTTCATGTCGTCCCGGATGCTTCTTCGCTGGGCGTCGTCCTGCGCGCGCCCGTACTGCGCGTAGAAATCGTTGTATTTTTGGAAATCACTGTGCTGGCCGTTCAGGACAAACAGGAACGTTCCGGCGACGGCCCCAGCGGCAACGGCCCCAACCGCGGAGGTCCAAGTCACAGCTCTCAGCACGCGCGACCTGGGCTTGGGTGCGCTGGGTTCGGTCGCGGCGAGCAAAGCGACCGGCCCTGCAGAGGGCGGCGCGGGTTGGGGAACCGCCACGGGGACCGGTTTCGCGCTAAGCACGATGTCCAGGACCTGTCTTTCGCCGGCCTGCACGTCGAGGGTGCGTTCGATGTCTTCGTGCTCGGCGGCGCGCAGGCTGAGCACGTGTTTGCCCACCGGCAACGACACCGGCTCCGCAAGCGGCGTGGTTCCAATCAGCTGGCCGTCGACGAAGACCATCGCCCCATCCAGATTGGCACGCACAACCAAGGAGCCCGCCTCGATCTCCAGCACGAGCTTCTCGGTGCGGGTTGTGCCGGGTTCGAGTTTCAAGGTGCGGCGCTGGCTGCGACGGTCGGGCCGGGACGCTTCGAGGTCGTGCTCGCCGGGCTGAAGAAGCAAGGGGCCGAGCTTCGGGCCTGTTCCCACTTGCTTGCCGTCAAGCTTCAAGGTTGCATCGGCCGGGTCCATCTCCACGGTCAGACTCGCCACCAGCAATTGGATCTCTAGCGCCTGGCGCTCGATCGATTCCTTGATCTCGGGTTTCAGCTTGTCGGCGAAATCTCGCTTCAGGCGCTCCATGGTCGCCAGTGCCTCGCCATAGCGCTGCAAGGCCCGGTAACAGTTGGCCAGATTGAACAGGCTGGTCTGGGTCGGATAGAGGGCAATCGAACGCTCGAAGCTCGCGCTTGCCCCAGCGAAGTCGTCCGCACGCATGAGCGTGAGGCCCGCTTCAAAGAGCTGCTTGGCATCTTCTTTCTCGCCCGCCATGACCGCCCCAGAGGCGCAAGCCACCAAGATTGCCACGCAGAATGCGCTCACGTGCCGTCTCATCGCGTCTCCCTATTCGAATTCCTCGGACATCTCCGCGCCGCGGCCGGTCTTGCGCAGCTTCTTGTCTCCGCGCTTGCCCGCAGCCGACTTCGCGGCATCCTCTGCAGCCGCCTTTTTCGGACTGGGCGCTTTCCTCTCGGGGGCAGGTGCGGGCGCTGGCTGCGCGAGCTGTTTCATCGCCAGCACGATCGACCGATGCTCGCGCGTGCCGTCGACGTGCAATTCGGTGGGCTCGTATCCAGGGGCCTCGAAAACCAGGGTGTGCACCTCGGGGCCAACAGGTAAAGCAACCGGCAGCTCTTGGGCGACGCCATCGACCGTCACGTGCAGGCCGGGCGGCGCATTTTCAACTTCCACCGTGGCAACCTTGGCCGGTGGAATCGGCTTCGGGATTTCCTTCGCCGCGACCGGTGGCGGTGCCGGTGGTTGCGGCGCCACCGGCGTCGGCGACCGACGCAGACCGAAGATTGCCACCATGGCCAGGGCCACAGCAGCGAGCCCCGCAGCCACCAGCCAGCGCCTGCGCGTGTACGATGGCCGCCGGGTCCTGGTCTCGACCGTCCCCACGGCGAGACCCAGCGTCGTCGGATGGGGCGCGGGCGAGTCCGCCGCTGCCTGGGCAACGGCTGGCGCCGTCAACTCGGTCGTATGCACATCTCGGTCGGCTGCGGCGGCTCGCTCAAGCTCGCGGTGAAAGGCAAGCACGGTTGGATAGCGGTCGTCCTGCGCCTTCGACAAGGCCTTGAGCACCACTGCCTCGAGCGCCGGGCCAACCATCGGGGTCGTCTTCCGCATCGGCTCGGGCTGCTGGTGGACGACCTGGTACAGGATGGCTGGGACGGAGCCTCCGCGAAAGACCGGACGGCCGGTCAGCATCTCGTATGCGATCGCGGCCAGCGCAAATTCATCGGTGCGTTCGTCAATCTGTTCCAGCTTCCCCTCGGCCTGCTCGGGCGCCATGTATTGCGGCGTCCCCATCACCGCGGCTTCTTGGGTCAGCTTGGTGGTGGCTTCGCGAACCTTCGAGATGCCGAAGTCCACCACCTTCACCACTTCGCGGTCTTCGCCCGGCAGGCGCACCAGGAACAGATTTTGCGGCTTGAGATCGCGGTGGACAATCTTGTGATTGTGGGCGGCCGTCAGGGCCGAAGCGATCTGCCCGACCAGATCGAGGACTCGGGCGACTGGCATCGCGCCCACGCGGCCGATTTCCACGGCCAGCTCGATGCCGTCCAGGTACTCCATCACCAGATACGGATGTCCCTCGGGCGTCACGTTGAAATCGAGAATCTGCACGATGTTCGGGTGGCGCAGCCCAGAGGTGACCTCTGCCTCGCGCCGAAAGCGCTGGAAGATCTCGGCGCGATTCGAGATCTCGGCGAGCAGAACCTTGACCGCATACCGGCCCGAAAGTCGGTCATGGGTCGCCTCGTACACTTCCCCCATACCGCCCTCGCCGACCAGACCGACGACCCGGTAGGTCTCGGCAAGCAACATCCCTGGTTTCAGGCTGCCAGCCANNGTTAGTTGCAGCTCGACGGCACCGTGGCGCCACTGACCTTGGGGTTCGGATAGCAGGGCCACTCTTCCGTCGTTCCGCAGGACCATGTGCCCTTCGAGCACACGCAGAAGCCTTGCTTGGTGGCCCCGCTGCTGTCGAGATAGCCGGTGCCTGTGGTGGCGCCGCAGGCCTGGCAGGCGGATGCGGTGCAGGCTTGGCCGGCTTTGGTTCCGGTCGGACACGCCTGGGCGGCCCCGACTTTGTAGCAAGAGTAGTCCGCGTCGGGGAAGCTGCAGACACTTTCGACAAACTTGGCAGAGGCGCAGGTCAGGCTCTTGCTACCAATGATAGCGACAAGAATGATGGGGTTCATGTTTGCGATTTCCTCAATGGTTGTCCCCACGGCAAAGCAAGCATCGTGCCCGAGGACACCGCCGTGATTGCTTCGAGCAATGCTCGGTTATTGAACCCTGGGCCGCGGGCCACGCGCACTTGAAGTGCACGCTCGGCCCGGTGAGTGCACGTCAAGTGCAATCAGGCCGCTCGTCAGTTTCGGGCTGCCTCTCGGTCTGGAAGGGATTGCAGAAAGTCGCGGTAGTTCTGTGGTGTCGCGCGGGCGAGCAGAGCACGGAGCGCGGCACGGATGGACGCAACGGTTCTTGGCTTGGCCATGTCCGCAGGGTGAATGGCCAGGCGAGTATCGGCGGGGGCCCGACGAATCTGCAGGGCTGCCCACCATCGGGTGGCGCAGGCCTCAATCGCGTTCAGAGATCCCCAGCCCACCAGCCTTCTCGCGACCAGACCCTGCGGCGCGACGATGCCGCCCATTTCTTCATAGCAGTCAAATCCATCGGCGCGGACCACCGCCCGAGCTTCGGCCGAGAGCAGCCACGCCGGCGGTACGAAGCTGGTCGTCGCGCTGGCAAGCCCCGCACGCAGCAGGATGGCCTTGCCGAGTTCGAGGCGCTGCTTCGTCTCGGATGCGTCGCTGCGGAAAAGCTCGCCCTGGCCGCGCGCGAAGCCGTGCGCCCAGAAAATCCCGCGCGGCGAAAGGCTTCGTCCCTTCATGCTGTGAGAGTACCCGTGCATGATGAGGTGCGCGCCGCGCGCGTCGAGATCGCGGAGCCAGGCGCAGGCGTCGGGATGTTCGTCGAGAGGCGCGCGATCGTCGTGACAGGGAATCACGAGCAGCGTGAGCGCTTGCCAGGGAACCCCTTCGGCGGTCGCAAGCCGCACGGCGCGGCGGCAGGCCTCGAAGGTAAGCGGAGATACGTCGTGGATGGAGACGAGGAGTGCGTGCGGCGCCTTCGCGGAATCGTCCTCGATTTTCCCCATGGCCGGATAGCAACTTGCTACGAAGGCCCGCCCGCCCGGGAGGTCCCGACCATGGCGTTCCAAACATGTTTGAAGTCGGCATCTTCCCAGCGCGCAAGCACGTGACGGCGGCCTCCCTCGGAAAGTCGCTTGGCGCAGGCGGGGTCGTCCAGCACCAGCTCGATGGTGCGCAGAAGGTCCTCAACATTGGGCTCGAAGAACATGGCGTTTTCGCCGTGATCGAGCGACTGGGCGATGGCCGAGTCGTTCGGGACCAGAATGGGAACCCCACTGGCCAGGGCTTCCAGATTGACGAGCCCGAGCGTGTCGACACGACTCGCAAAAATGAAGACGCGCGCGGATGCGTACAGATTGCGCAGGACTTCGCCCTGCTTGAAACCCAGGAAGACGACGAATTCCTTGTCGGCGCACTTGAGCTCGAGGCTGGCTCGCGCGGGGCCGTCGCCCACGATCAGGAGCAAGGGGGGATTGTCGCGCTTCTGCAGGTTATCGACGGCGTCGATGATGAGGGGAATGTTCTTCTCCTCGGACAAACGGCCCACGCTAAGCAGGATCGGCCGGTCGCGCGTGTCGATACCCAGGTTGCTGAAGGTGGCGGTCGACGACTTCTGGGGAGAGAAATCCGCGGGATCGACGGCCACCGGCATGCTTTCAATCTTGCCCTCCGGCACCCCCATGGCCACCAACTTGTCGCGCGACGCGGGCGAGAATGCGAACACGCGATCGACGGCACGATAGAACCACCCGACGTAGCGCCGGGCTAGTTTGGCCAGCCCAGGTTCGCCGGTCAGCATGGAAATCATGTCCGGGAGATCGGTGTGGTAGCTGGCGGTGATGGGCAGGCGCAGGAGGCGCGCGGCGACCAAACCGACAAGCCCCATCGGCCCCGGCGTCGACACCTCGACGTGGGTGATGCGCTCTTGCCACAGCCTTTGCAGCGTCGAGGGAAGCGAAGGAATCGTGATGTCGAAGCTCGGGTAGTGAGGCAAGTTGAATCGGGCCACCAGCGGCAGGGGCAAAGCGCCCTGCACGTCGGGATCGTCGGAGGAGAGATGGTCGCACGAGGCGAACCAGACGCGGCGACCGGCCTTGTTCGCTTGCTGCCGGAAGCGGCTGCACCACGTAGCCACGCCGTCGATTTTGTCGAGAGAGTCGGAGAACACGGCCAGACGTTCTTCCGTACTGGGTGGCGCAAAGGCGGTAAGGTCGCGCCACACCCGGCGGACCTGGTTTTCCTGCTTGCCGAGATGATCGGCGGCAAAGAGGACGGGCGTGGTCGCGGCAAACGCCCCCGTGAGGTCGGGCAGGGTCGCCAAGATTGAGTAGATGTCGAAGTCCCCGATGGCCGTGATGAGATTCTGCGCCGATTTGGCCAGCAGACTGTCACACACCCGGGCGACAGCGTCGGTGATCTTGGCGTCCTCCTCGGCGCTCGGCATGGCGGAAATGTGCCGAACGTCGAGAGCGGGATCGCCAAGGTTGGGAAGCTTCCGCGCCGCCGCGGCCAGACTCTCCAGAAGCGCTGCGGCGGTTCTGGACGTCGCGCCCGTGATTGCGGGCGTGCGTCCGGCCACCGATTCCATCAGGTCCACGTAGGGGCTGTTGGCCGTCTGGCTCAGCCCGCACTCATGACGGCAGTGTTCGTAGGTGGTGTGCTTGATACACGCCGCCATGCGATTCATGTCGGCCGTGCTGCCCACGGGCCGGGTGTGGCCCTGCATCACCCGGTCGAGGAAGGCAACCGGATTGAGCGCACCGTCGGCCTCGGTGTATACGCTGCCACAGCGCCGGTGCACGTGGTCGTCAGAGCCGGCGCACACCGCTGGCCGGCGCGCCCCGCCTGCCGGCAAGGCGAGGTCATGCTTGCGCGCCAGCGACTCGATCACCTTCGGCGTCAGCGACGCAAGCAGGTGCGCCATGCTGGCATCGGTTCGCTGATCGACCAAGCCGTTGCAGACCTCCAGGGTCGGAAAGAGGACCAAACTCCTCTCGAATGTGGCCGTATCGAGCCGCCAGTTGGAGCTCAAGAAAGGGTGGGCCAGGGCGTGGGCTAGCTTGCTCTGCCGCAGGTAGCCCACCAAGTCGTAGATGTTGTCGCGGACACCCTGGAGGTCGAGGTGTTGCGCCTCAGTGATGTTCCAGACCAGAACGTGCATCACGCATCCGTTGTCGGGAAAGCGCGTGGTGACTTCCTCGGAGAGAAAGAAGTCCGGCCGGTCGCAAAGTCGCAGGCCCCCCGCAACCGAATCGTGGTCGGTGAGCGTCACCAGGGTCATCCCGCGTGCCTTGCACAGCTCGTACTGGCGGATCGGATCGGCGTAGCTTTCCGGGCACCCAAAGATCCTGGTGTACCACTCGTCGTTCATGACCGAGGCAGCTGAATGCATGTGCAGGTCACAACTGCTGACCGCATTGGGAACAAACATCGGCCGCACGTTATGCTCTTCGCCGCCGCGACGACAGACTTTTCGCACCGACGGTTTCGGCCTGGTGAGCTGAATGCGTCCGAGGGGTCAACCAGGATTCCTGGCCCGGGGCCAGCGCCCATTCCGCTTTCCAGCCCGACTTTTCATGGCTTGTTTGCGGTATCATGCGACACTTTCCTGGGTCAAACGCCAACCCGACGCCTCATCGCCATGAAAAAATGCCTCTTTCCGACGCTGTTCCTCTCGCTGTGCCTTCCCGCCGTGGCATCGGCCAGGCCGTACAAGCTCGACGAGCTCCTAGACCTCGCCCGCAAAGGCAACCCAGGGCTTGCCGCTGGCGGGCGCGCAACCGCCGGCATCGAAGCGCAACTGCTCGAAGCGAAGCGCAACTATTACCCGACGGGCGAGCTCAATTCCATGGTGTCGCAGGCGCCGAGAATCCGGTGCTACGATGAGAACAACAACGAGAATGATCACAACTGTGCAAACACCGTTGGGGCGGGTTCAGATGATGCTGTCGGTACTGGTCCCGGAAGCTTTCTCAAAGCCATCACACCGGCCGGCGTCTTCACGCGTACCGAGCTGAAGCTGGTACAGCCCATCTACACCTTCGGCAAGATCTCGGCCGGCGTGGCTGCGGCGGAATCGGGTGTGAAAGCCTCGCAAGAGCGTCAGGGCGGGCTTCTGGCCGACCTCGAGCTTAGCGTCCGCAAGGCATATTGGGGCGCCAAGCTGGCGCGCGCGATTCAGGCCACCCTCGGCGAGGGCAGCGGATATTTGGATGAGGCGCAAAAGAAGATCGAGCAAGAGCTGGCCGAAGGAAGCGGCGACGCGTCGGTCACGGATCGTCTGCGCCTGCGCACCATGCGCGCCGAGATCGACGCCCGCATTCTGGAAGCCAAGCGTGGGGCCGACCTTGCGCGCGGCGGCTTGCGAGCCCTCATCGGTCCGGATGCACCGGCCGACCTCGACGTGGACGAAGCGGAAATCGAGGCCCTGACCATTCCAGGCCGCACCATCGGCCAGTACGAAGAGGCGGCCCTGCAAACCCGCCCCGAGGTGAAGGCCCTGCAGCACCTGGTGGCATCCAAGCGGGCCTTGGCACAACTGGAAACTCGGCGGCAGTATCCGGACTTCGTGCTCATCGGGACCGCGGCCTACGCCTATGCGAGCAGCATCGACACGCCCAAGAACTCCTACTACAACGATCCTTTCCACACGCTGGGCGCAGGGATCGCAGCTGGATTCCACATGCCGCTGGATCTGGGCGTGAAGAACGCCCGCGCTGCCAAGCTGCAGGCCGAAGCCGAAGAGGCCGAACAGAGGCGACGAGAGGCCCTGAGCGGGATCTCCTTCGAGGTTGAAAAGGCGCACACGGAGCTCAAGGAAGCCGAAGAGCGCATGAAGGTCGTGCAAAAAGGCGAGAAGGCAGGAAAGCAGTGGATCGCGGCGATTGCACAGAACCTCGCGGTGGGTCTGGCGGAGGCCAAGGATTTCTCGGACGCGCTCATGGCGTTTTTCCAGGCCCGCATCCGCTACGCGCAAAGCATCTACGACTACGACATCGCCGCCGCCGCCCTCACCCGCGCCACCGGCACCGACATCACGGTCGCGGGACCCTAGCTCCCGCTCAAATCCCCAAGAACAACCGGGTTCCGAAGTTCGGCTCCAAGTCAGATGCCAGGATCTTGCTGGCCGCGGTCTTGGTGTCGTACTCGACGCGCTTGAACTCGAAGGTCTTGCTCTCGCTGTCGTAGATCGTGTAGCTGGCCCGCGGGTCGAAGTCGCGCGGCTGCCCGACCGAGCCCACGCTGACGATGTACTTCCAGCCGTCGCGCAGCTGGAACTTCAGCGTGACCACTTCCTGCGAGCCCGAATGCTCGGGGTTGATGGCGAACGCCTTGCACAGGTGCGAATGCCCGATCAGCGTCAGTTGCGGCAGCCGCTCCCAGATGCCCAGGCACTGCGCGGCCTGGTCGCGCGCGAAAATGTAGTCGAACTCTTCCACGCTGACGGGCGAGCCGTGACAGAACAGCACGCCGTTCTCGCGGAACTCGTAGGGCAACGACTTCAGCCACGCCATGTTGGCCGGATCCAGCATCTGTGCGTGCTTGTCGAGCACATGGCGAGCGGCGTGGTAGTAGTACGAATAGTCCATGCGCCCGGCCACCGCGGCGTCGTGGTTGCCCAGCACGGTCTGCGCCACCGTCGCGCGCATCAGGTTGCAAGCCTCATTGGGGCTGGCGCCGTAGCCGACCGTGTCGCCTAGGCAGATGAACTTATCGATGCTCTCCGACGCGTACGCTTTCAGTACCGCCTCGAGCGCCTCAATGTTCGCGTGTGTGTCGGAAAGGATGCCGTAGCGCATCGACCGAACACTATAGCAGGAAGCATGCATCGTCGCTGGGAACAAAGCGGCTCGTGATAGAAGTCTTCGCCGACCATGCCATCTGTTGTGCTCTCTTGCTTCTTCCTGTCGGGTGCCTCGGGGCTCATCCTCGAGCTGCTTTGGACGCGCATGCTGACCCTGGTCTTTGGGTCTACGGCGCTAGCGGTCTCGACCGTGTTGACCGCGTACATGGGGGGACTCGGGCTCGGCTCGTACCTGGCAGGCAAATTCAGCGACCGGTTGAAAGATCCGGTCCGCGCCTACGCCTTGGCCGAGGCCGCCATCGGCGTCTATGCGCTGGCCGTGCCGTGGCTGATCGGCTTTTACCCAGGCCTCAACCAATGGCTGTGGGTGACCTTCGGCGACCGCTACACCCTGCTCTCGATTCTGCGTTTCTTCGCGTCAGCAGGCCTGCTGATCGTGCCTACGACCCTGATGGGCGCGACCATGCCCATCCTGGCACGCTATTTCGTGTCACGCCGCTACGAGCTCGGCCGCGTCAGTCTGCGTTTGGGAACGCTCTATGCGGTCAACCTTTTCGGCGCGGTCGCAGGTTCGTTTGCCGCAGGGTTCATCTTCTTGCCGATGGTGGGGGTGCGCAAGACCAACTGGTTGGCCGCGAGCTTCGACATGTCGCTGGCGGTCGCGATTTTGGTGGCAACGCGGCTGGTCCGCACGCGTCGGTCGGCCCCCGCGGCCTCGCTGGACGAGCTGGCCGCGGAGGCGCAGGCACAGACCGAAAACGCCGCGCCGACCGCTGTCCCGATCACGACCGCAGCCCGCCGAGCCGTGATGTTTTCTTTCGCCGTCTCGGGCGCGACCGCCATGGTGCTGCAAGTGCTGTGGACGCGAGCCTTGGCCGTGATCATCGGCTCGTCGATCTTCTCGTTCACCATCATTCTGCTGGCGTTCCTGGTCGGGCTCGGCGCGGGCTCGGCGGTCTTCGGTCGTCTGGTCGGCCGCTTTCGCGATCCGGTGCGCGTACTCGCCCTTACCCACCTCGGCATTGTCCTGTGCATCGGCCTCTCGTACCTCATCACGGATCGCCTGCCCTTCGTCTTCACCTACTTGCTTTCCTCGACCATGGTCAGCGCCGACGCGGTCTTGATTTGCCAGTTCGCCCTCGCCTGCCTGGCCGTCCTGCCCTCGACCTTCCTCATGGG